>NZ_JAALDT010000462.1:0-1041 GCF_014144995.1 Dietzia sp. DQ11-71
CGGGCGCTGATGGCCGCCCTCGACGACCCGCCGGTCCCGGCGCGCGCTCCCGCGTCCGAGGACGCCGCGATCGCCGCCGCCCACGCCCGGATCTACCGACACGTGCTCTCCGCTGCGGCCGAGAGGTAGTGCAGCGGGGCGGACCCGGTCGGGTCGTCAGGCCTCCTGGCGACGGACCATCTCGCCGATCCACTCCGGCGCGTACGGCGAGGTGCAGTTCGGCGGCGTCGGGTAGTCACGCAGCACACCCAGGCGCTCGCCGATCTCCAGTGCGCGCGCCCGCAGATCCGGATGCTGGATCCCGATCTGGGCCAGGCACGTGTTCATCTCCCACTGCAGCCGTTCGTGGGCGCCGGCCATCTCGGCCTCGATCACGTCCAGCAGCGCGGGCAGGTCCAGCCCCTCGGGCTTCTTGACCACCCGGTCGGCGGTGAGCGCCCAGCCGGCGGAGGCGACCACCGGGTCGGCGTCGTCCAACCACGCCACGCGCAGGTCCTCGGCGTGCGGGCCCTTCATCACGACGTAGCCGACCAGCCAGTCGTGGACCTTCCGGGTGCGGGCCTCGCGCAGCATCGTGTCCAGCTCGGTGGCCGAGAACTCCTTGGGCCGGCAGATGAGCAACGCGAGCAGCCTCGCGGCCGAGTCGCCCGTGTCCCACAGCTCCAGGGCCAGCGGATGGTTCTTCTTCACCCGCTTGGCCACCGCGCGGAGCGTGGTGAGGTTGACCGCGTGGTCGTCGCCGTGCCGCTCGTTGACCTTCCGGATCCGCGCGTCCTCGAGCTCCGCGAGCTCGGCCATCACCTCGTCGCGGGTCGGCGTTGTCGTCGTCGTCATATCCGTCTCCTCGTCCGTCCTCGCGGCTTCGCCGTCCGCACCTCTGCGGCGCACCGTCCCCAGCTCGGCGGCGCCCCGCCCGCACCTATACTCGCCGGGTGCGCCTGTGGAGCATCGATCCCGCCCTGCTCGACCGCGCCGCGCTGGTCGCCGGGTGGCGCGAGGGGCTCCTGGCCCAGAAGGTACTCCGCGGGCTGACCACGGGCT
>NZ_JAALDT010000463.1:0-1087 GCF_014144995.1 Dietzia sp. DQ11-71
TGGCGGAAGCGCCCACCACGGTGGTCGCCGAGCCGCGCAGACGGCCCGCGAGGCGACGTGCCACTAGGACGACGACCGCCCCCGCGGGCGACTGACGCACCCGGCCGCGGGCCGGCGGCACGGTCGGTTTGACCTGCTGTGCCGCCGGACCGTAACCTTGACAGGTCGCTCGTCGCGGCGCTATGTCGTGGCGCGAGGAGTCGCGCGACGGGACCGGGAACGGTTCCGGGGCCCGCGACCCTCGACCGACGCGAGTCGGCGAGCAAGAGAGAACACCGCACACCAGGTGTGGTCGCCCCAGGCGGCCGCACACCCGAGAAGCAAGGGGAAGCCCTCGATGTACGCGATCGTCAAGACCGGCGGCAAGCAGTACAAGGTCGCCGAAGGGGACCATGTCAAGGTCGAGAAGATCGAGGGCGAGGCCGGAACCTCCGTGTCGCTGTCCCCGATCCTCGTGGTCGACGGTTCGGCCGTCACCTCCGACGCCGACGCCCTGTCCAACGTCACCGTCTCCGGCGAGATCGTCGAGCAGACCAAGGGACCGAAGATCCGGATCCACAAGTTCAAGAACAAGACCGGGTACCACAAGCGTCAGGGCCACCGTCAGAAGCTGACGGTCGTCAAGATCACCGGTATCAAGTAATCCATCTCCGGCCGCTCAGGCCACCAGCTCAGCGCCCTCGGGCGTGCTCCCTGAAGGAGGGACTCGGACATGGCAAGTAAGAAGGGCGCATCCAGCACCCGTAACGGTCGTGACTCCAACGCACAGCGCCTCGGCGTCAAGCGGTTCGGCGGCCAGGAGGTCAACGCCGGTGAGATCCTGGTGCGCCAGCGCGGCACCAAGTTCCACCCGGGCGTCAACGTCGGCCGTGGTGGCGACGACACCCTGTTCGCCCTCTCCGCCGGTGCGGTGGAGTTCGGCACCAAGCGCGGTCGCAAGACCGTGAACATCGTGCCGGCCGGCGCCGAGGCCTGAGCCTCCCAGCCGACCACTTTCATGAACAGCCCTCGGGGGCCGGGCGGGGTCGTCAAGACCTCACACCCGGCCCCCGAGAGTATTTGCACCACCCCGCCCGTCACCACCCGT
>NZ_JAALDT010000464.1:0-1360 GCF_014144995.1 Dietzia sp. DQ11-71
GGGCGTTCGAGCTCCGGGGGCAGGTCCTCGACCGGATGCTCGGGCGAGTTGCGGGCGAAGGCGACGGGATCGGTCGTGTGCCACTTGCGCACGCCGCGGGCCTGCAGGATGGCCCGGCCCAGGACCACCAGCACCCCCAGGTCGCGGGAGACGGGGTCGGCGGCCAGCAGGACCGCGTCCAGGAGATTGGCGGGCCCGTCGGCCTCGGGGTGGTCGGCGGGACGCTGGGCCCCGGTGAGCGCGACGGGCCGCGGGTCGTCGTGGTGCAGATCGAGGGCGATGGCGGTCTCCTCGAGGGTGTCGGTCCCGTGGGACACCACGACCCCCGACACCGACGGATCGGACAGCACGTCACCCACCGCGTCGACCAGCAGGTCCCACTCGGCCGGGCCGAACGTGGAGGAGTCGGCGTCGAGCACGGCACGCGCGCTCACGGTGATCTGGTCCGGCAGCACCGCCCGCAGGCCGTCGAGCATGGCCTGCGTCGCGGGGTCGGAGTCCCCGGCCACGACCGCCCCCTCCGGCGTGGTCGAGGCGGTGATCGTGCCTCCCGTGGTGCAGATCACGATGTGGGGGGTATCGGTGCTGGTCTCGGCGCTGGTCACCCGCTCCACAGTGGTGTGCGGGCGGCCCGGCGTCAACCATCCCGGCCGCTGACGATGGAACAATGGCTCATCGATGTTCGTTGGGCCGGTGACCCGGCCCGGAGCCATGCCCGGCTCGGTACCGCATGCCCGGTGCCGCACATCTCGACGAAAGGACCCCGCGTGAGTCTTCGACGGACCATCGCCGCAGTCTCCCTGTCCGCCTTCGCACTGGGCGGCCTCGCCGCCTGCGGAAGTGACGACGACGGCCCCGGGCCCCGGGGCACAGCAGCCCCCGCGCCCACTACCAGCGCCCAGGAGACCACTATCCCCACCGCCGAGGAGCTGACCCAGCTGCTCGACCGGGCCTCCGACCCCGCGGTGCCGGTGGAGGAGAAGGTCGACCTGGTGGAGGGTGGCGCGGAGGCGCCCGAGATCTTCGACCAGATCGCCGCCCTCAAGGCCGAGCAGGGCGCCGACGTGACGATCACCGGCGCAGCGGAGGGGGACATCCCCGGCACGCTCATCGCCAACGCGGTGATCTCCCAGCCGGGCCAGGAGGACATCAACGTCCAGGCCCAGTTCATCAACCAGGGTGGTCAGTGGCAGCTTCAGAAGGCGTTCGCCTGCGCGCTCATCACCAACGCCGGGCTGGAGCCGCCGGCCACGTGCGCCGCGGCCTGACCGCACCTCAGCGCGCCGTCGGCCCGGACTGACAGCGAGGCCTGACCAGCGTCAGTCCACGCTGCGGAACCGCAGCACCGAGTCCTCGTCGT
>NZ_JAALDT010000465.1:0-704 GCF_014144995.1 Dietzia sp. DQ11-71
CGCACCAGCACGAATTTGGGGTGTCCCGCACGGGCGACGGCGCCGGAGCGCAGTGGCCCGTAGTCCACGAACCGGCGGTTGTCCGGGTCGACGAGCGAGTCCTCCCACACCTCCGTGCCCTGGTAGACGTCCGGGATGCCGGGGCCGAGCAACTGCACGGCCTTGGCGACCAGCGAGTTGTCGCGGCCGGCCGGGGCGATGCGCTCGACGAACGGCCCCAGCAGCCCGCCGCCGGAGTCGATCAGCGTGTCGATCCACCGGTGCACACCGGACTCGAAGTCGGCGTCCTGATCGGTCCAGGTGGTGTGCACGGCGGCCTCACGCAGGGCCTTGTCGGCGTAGTCGTGCAGGCGGGACCGCAGGTCGTCTGTGGGCCCGCCCAGCTCGGGCCAGACGCCCACGATCACCTGGAGGAGGAAGTAGCCCGCGTCCTCGGCGGGCGGCGGGAACTCGTCGAACACGCGCGTGACGAGGTAGGCCCACTCGTCGGGGAGCTGCGAGAGCACCGAGATCCGGGCGCGGACGTCCTCTCCGCGCTTGGTGTCGTGGGTGCTCAGCGCCGTCATTGCCAGCGGGGTGGAGCGGGCCCGTTCGGCCATGGCGAGGTGGAACGCCTCGACGGGCATCCCCATCCGGCCGGGCGAGCCGCCGACCTCGTTGAGCGAGACCAGTCGCGCGAGCCGGTAGAACAGCCGGTCCTCCTC
>NZ_JAALDT010000466.1:0-17432 GCF_014144995.1 Dietzia sp. DQ11-71
CTTGGCGGTGGCGGCGCCGGTGACCTGCGCGAGCCGGGTCGAGGCCTCGCCGCCGCGGGCCAGTGCTGCGGCCACGAGCCCCAGGGCGGGCACCAGTTCGGGCCGGTTGCGGCGCAGTCCCCCCAGGATCGTGGGCAGGGTGCCGCGCAGGGCGGGGTAGTCGGCCCGGTAGAACGGCGTGCGCGCGACGACGGAGATCAGCGTCTCCCGGAGGGCGGCCTCGTCGACGTCGACGCTCGCCGGGCCGTCCAGCCCGACCGCCACCTCGCGACGAACCGCGCGCGCCAACCTCGCGAGCTCGGGAGCCAGGTCCTCCGCCACGATCTGCCGTTTGAGCTCGGCGGACTGCGCGTGCACCTGCTCCTCGGCACCGGGGTCGCCGGTGTAGCGCCGGGCGAGCTCGGACAGCCGGGCCTCGCCGGAGGCGTCGACGAGCAGCTGATCGATGAACCGCAGGGCGTCGTAGCCGGTGGTGCCGTCGACGGGCATGGCGGGTTCGAGGACCTCGGGTGGGGTCGATTCGGTACCGGGCGCGAGGATCTTCTCGACCAGCAGGACGCGGTCGTCGCCGGCGAGTGCCCGCAGCCGTCGCGCGTACCCGACCGGGTCGGACAGTCCGTCGGGGTGGTCGACGCGGATGGCGTCGACGAGGTCCTCCTCGCACCAGCGCCGCACCTCGGCGTGTGTGGCCTCGAAGACCTCGGGGTCCTCCTGGCGCAGCCCGGCGAGCCCGGTGACGGTGAAGAACCGCCGGTAGCCCAGCAGCGGCTCGCGCCAGTGGACGAGCCGGTAGTGCTGGCGGTCGTGGACCTCCCGGGCGGTGCCGTCCGCGGTGCCGGGGGCCACCGGGAACCGGTGGTCGTAGAAGTGCAGCTCGGCCTCGCCGGAGGGCGAGTCTCCGGGGGCGACGACGACGAGGTCCGCCACATCGTCCGGTGTCCCCAGGACGGGGATCGCGATCCTGCCGTCGGCCCCGTTCGCCTCCTCGGTGTCGAAGTCGAAGAACGAGAAGTGCGGCGAGTCGGGGCCCCGCCTCAGCGCGTCCCACCACCACGGGTTGGCGGCCGGCTCGTCCACACCGAGGTGGTTCGGGACGATGTCCACCACCAGGCCCAGCTCGTGGGCCCGGCACGCCGCGCGAAGGGAGCGCAGTGCGTCGATCCCGCCGAGTTCGGCCGAGACGGTGGTGGGGTCGACGACGTCGTAGCCGTGGGTGGAGCCGGGAGTGGCGGTCATGACGGGCGAGAGGTACACCGCGCCCACGCCGAGGTCGGCCAGGTAGGGCACGAGCTCCTCGGCGTCGGCCAGGGTGAAGCCTCGGCCGTCGGGGTCCGAGGCGGGGGTGCGCAGCTGGAGGCGGTAGGTGCTCGCCAGCGCGGCGCCCCGGCTCGGCCCGGCCCCGGTCCCTGTTTCGTCCTCGGCGGCCATGCTCAGCTGACCTTGCGCAGCACGATCGTGCCGCGGTCGGCCACGGTGATGGTGCCGTCCGAGCTCAACTCGTCCGCGCGCTCCTCGAGATGGTCGGCGGTGTCCAGGACGACCTCCCACTTCTCGGCGTAGTCGGCGCCGAGCAGGGAGAACTCGATGGGCTCGTGGTGGGCGTTGAACAGCATGAGGAACGAATCGTCCACGATCCGCTGACCGCGCACGTCCGGCTCGTGGATCCCCTCACCGTTGAGGTACACGGCCATGGACTTTCCGAACCCGGAGTCCCAGTCCTTGCTGGTCATCTCCGAGCCCTCCGGGGTGAACCACCCGATGTCCTGCGGTTCCTCCTCACCCCGCAGCGGGGAGCCGAAGAACCGGCGGCGACGGAACACGGGGTGGTCCTTGCGCAGCTGGACCAGGTTCCGGGTGAACTCCAGGAGGTCCTGCTTCTCCTCGTCCAGGTCCCAGTCCATCCAGGAGATCTCGTTGTCCTGACAGTAGACGTTGTTGTTGCCGTCCTGGGTGCGGGCGATCTCGTCGCCGTGGGCGATCATCGGCGTGCCCTGCGACAGGATCAACGTGGTGAGGAGGTTGCGCCGCTGGCGGTGGCGCAGTTGGACGACCTCGGGGTCGTCGGTGGGGCCCTCGACCCCGCAGTTCCAGGAGCGGTTGTGGCTCTCGCCGTCGTTGCCGTCCTCACCGTTGGCGTCGTTGTGCTTCTCGTTGTAGCTCACCAGGTCGTTGAGCGTGAAGCCGTCGTGGGCGGTGACGAAGTTGATCGAGGCGTTGGGGCGGCGACCGGTGTGCTCGTACAGGTCCGAGGACCCGGTCAGTCGCGAGGCGAACTCGCCCAGGGTCGCGGGCTCGCCGCGCCAGAAGTCGCGCACCGTGTCGCGGAACTGGCCGTTCCACTCGGTCCACAGCGGTGGGAAGTTACCCACCTGGTAGCCGCCCTCGCCGACGTCCCAGGGTTCGGCGATGAGCTTGACCTGGCTGACGATGGGGTCCTGCTGAACGAGGTCGAAGAACGAGGACAGCCGGTCGACGTCGTGCAGGCCGCGGGCCAGGGCGGAGGCGAGGTCGAAGCGGAAACCGTCGACGTGCATGTCGAGGATCCAGTAGCGCAGCGAGTCCATGATGAGCTGCAGGGAGTGCGGGTGCCGGACGTTGAGCGTGTTCCCGGTGCCCGTGTAGTCCATGTAGTGCTGTTCATCGCCCTCGACCAGCCGGTAGTAGGCCTGGTTGTCGATACCGCGGAAGCCGATGGTGGGGCCCATGTGGTTGCCCTCGGCGGTGTGGTTGTAGACCACGTCGAGGATCACCTCGATATCGGCTTCGTGGAAGGCCTTGACCATGGCCTTGAACTCGCTGACCGCGTCGCCGGGCCGGTCGGAGAACGCGTACTCGTTGTGGGGCGCCAGGAACCCGAAGCTGTTGTAGCCCCAGTAGTTGCGCAGGCCCATGTCGATGAGTCGCTGGTCCTGCATGAACTGGTGCACCGGCATGAGCTCGATCGCGGTGACGCCCAGGTCGGTGAGGTAGTCGATGATCGCCGGGTGGGCCATCCCCGCGTAGGTGCCGCGCATCTCGGCGGGGATGTCCGGGTGCGTCGCGGTCATGCCCTTGACGTGCGCCTCGTAGATCACCGTGTTGTGGTACTCGTGCCCGGGGGCGCGGTCGTTGCCCCAGTCGAAGTACGGGTTGATCACGACGGTGGTCATGGTGTGCCCGAGGGAGTCGTCGGTGTTGCGCTCGTCCGGGTTGTCGAGGTCGTAACTGTGCAAACTCGGGTCCCCGTCGAAGGAGCCGTCGAAGGCCTTGCCGTACGGGTCCATGAGCAGCTTGGACGCGTCACACCGCAGGCCGTTCTCCGGTTCGTACGGACCGTGGACGCGGAACCCGTACCGCTGACCGGGCGTCACGCCGAACAGGTAGCAGTGCCAGATGTGGTAGTCGACCTCGACGAGCTCGATACGCTGTTCGCCGCCGTCGTCGTCGATCAGGCAGAGCTCCACGCGCTCGGCGACCTCCGAGAACAGGGAGAAGTTCGTGCCGGTGCCGTCATAGGTGGCCCCCAGCGGGTAGGGGGTACCGGGCCAGGCTCGGATGAGCTCCGGGGCGGACTGCGTCTGGTCGTCTTGGGTCACCCGACCCAGGGTAGTGCCTGAGGGCTGTCCGGACGTGGCCGTGCAGGCGGAGGCGGGTCACAGGCTGTCCCCATCACCACCAGCCGGTCGCGGGCCCCAGCTGACGCGCCAGCTCCCCGGAGGCGGACCGGACCCACGAACCCGAGAGGTGGTGGGAGTCGTGGTAGACGATCACGTTGCCGACCACGGCGGGGCAGTCCTCGGGGTCGCACAGGCCGTCGGTGAGGTCGAGCAGCCGAACCGAGTCGAGGCCCGCGGCGGCGATCGCGGCGGGGTTGATGGGGGAGATGGAGCGCTCCCGCGGCATGCCGCACTCCTCCGGGGTGCCGCCGGCACCGAGGCAGTCGCTGGCGCGGATGGGTCCGCGTCCCTGGTTGAGCCACGGGGTGTCGCGGATGGCGATGACGCCGATGCCCTGCTCGCCGAGCGCGCGCCACAGGTCGACGTATTGGCGCGGCGTGACGTCGGGGCCCACGACCCCGACCGGGCGGGTGGCCGTGGTGAACACGAAGTCGGGATCCAGTCCGACGAGGGCGGCGAGTGCCTCCGGGGTCCACTCCGCGCAGCTCTCGTACAGCGGTTCATCGCCGTCGGAGACCGAGGCGTCGAGCGTGAGGGGGCAGCCCATCTTGAGGACGGTGACCACCCGGAAGCCGTAATGCCGGCCGACCTCGTCGAGGCCGCTGATCCAGTGTTCGGCGTGCGACCCGCCCGTGAGCGCGATGGTGCGGGGGGAGGTGACGTCGCCGTACACGCACATCTCGACCTCCGTCGACTCGAAGGTCGAGATGCAGCCGTCCATGGTGCTGGCGGGGAGGTCGTTGCCGACCTGGAGCAGGGAGGGTACGTAGGGGGCGTCGTCGGGTGCGGGGACGCCCTCGAAGAACGCCCGCGCTCCGGGGTGGTCCGGGTCGGTGAGGGAGTCGACGTACGGGACGGACGAACGGGAGCCGGAGGTGGCGCTCCACCAGCCGACGGTCCCCAGGCTGGCGACGACGGCGACGACGACGACGACGCTCGCCCCCACGAATCGCTTCTGCTCACGGGCCGAACGGGCCGGGCCGCCCCGCTGCCGGTCGCGTGCCGCCGCCGCCGGGGTGGTGCGTCCCCGCGCCCGGCTGGCCATGCGGAGCGGGCGCTCGACGTACTTCTCGGTGAGGAGCGCCAGCACGAGCGAGACGACGATGATGGTCAGGCCGGAGACCAGCGTGATCTCGGCTTCGCGGTCGTGGGACAGCCACAGGATGAGCAGCGGCCAGTGCCACAGGTACAGCGAGTAGGAGATGTCGCCGAGCCGCCGGAACACCCGTCCGGACAGGAGCCAGGTGACGGGGTCCTTGGCCGGGGTGGCGCGCTGCCCGACCGGGAGGTTGCCGCCGAGGATGATGAGCAGGGCGCCGCCGATGGGGTACCAGGCGAGCGGGCCGGGGAAGTGGGCGGCGCCGTCGAAGAAGAAGCCGGTGCTCACCACCAGGAAGAGTCCGGCGACGGTGGTGAGCAGCCGCAGGGGCCACGGCAGGACGATCCCGGCCAGCAGGATGGCCACCAGGCCACCGATGAGCAGTTCCCACATGCGGGCGCCGGTGTCGTAGTAGTTCCACGCCTGGTTGTCGGCCTGTCCGAGGACGGCCCACCACACCGAGGCGGCGGTGCCCGCGGCGACGATGCCCACGAGAAGCCACTTCGGGGTGCCCCTGCGGACGATCAGGCGCCAGAGGGCGGTCCCGCCCAGGATCACAGCCAGGGCGACCAGATAGAACTGGCCCTGCACGGACATGGACCACAGGTGCTGCAGCGGGGAGATGGTCGCGTCGGCGGCGGCGTAGTCGGACGCGGTCAGCGCCAGTTCCCAGTTCTGGTAGTACAGCAGCGAGGCGACGGTCTGCTCGAAGATCGTCGACCATTGGGTGGGCGGCTTGATGAGCACCGTGCCCAGCACCGTGGCGGCGATCGTCACCACCAGCGCCGGATACAGCCTGCGGACCAGCCGCTTCAGGTGGGGAAGCGGGGAGAGCGGCGTGCCGGGGTCGCCGGCGCCGCGCAGGAGCGAACCGAGGAAGAAGAAGCCGGACAGGGTGAGGAAGACGTCCACGCCGCCGGAGACGCGGCCCATCCAGATGTGGAAGACCACCACCAGCGCGATCGCGAGGCCACGCAACCCGTCGATGTCGTGTCGGTAGGCCATCTTCCCGCGGCGCCGCCCAGCGGGCGCGGGAGGAGAGATGGTGGCCACTGGCGGGTACTTCCTGACGTGTCGTCCGGTGGGTCGGTGGGGGCCCGGCCCGGCGTCCGGGCACCGTGCCGTACACCGGCGGAGCCGGGTCCGATTACACCACAACGGGTCGGCACCACCGGCGTTGGTACAGTCCGTGCGCATGACCAGCCCGTCGTCGTCGACATCGTCGTCCCCGCCGTCGTCGACCACGGCCCCGCACCGCGGCGGTGCGGCCCGATTCGCGGCGTCGACCCTGCTCGGCGTGGTGGGCCCGTTCGTGGTCGCGCTGCTGCTGTGGATCGTCGCGGCGCCCCGGGCGGAGCTGTTGTCGGTGGGTGACGGCCGGGGACTCCGGCTACCGGACTCGGGGGTGGACGGTGGCAGTCAGCTTCTCGTGTTCATCGTCCTGTCGGGGTTCGCGACCGTGTGTGCGGTCATGGTCCTGTGGCGGCGTCACCCGCACCTGCGGCGGCCGGATGGCGTCCCGGCGCTCGTGCTGCTGCCGGGTGTGGCCTGCGCGATCGCGGCTGCGGCCGCGACGCCTCTGGCAGACGTGGTCGCGGCGCCCCCGGATGACGTCCCCTACGGCGAGGTGGTCCGGCAGGCTCCGGCGGTCGGGAGTCTGTTCTTCGACCGCATGGTCTTCGGCACGTCCGGCCCGTCATGGGACTGGTTCCCGCCGGGTCTCGACTGGGTGGTGTTCGGGGTGATGATCGCGGCGTTCACGGTGGCGGTGCTGGCGTACCTCGACGACCCCGAGGCACCCGTCAGCCCACCCCCGCCGGCGGCCGCAGCGTAGCGAACTGGTCGGTGATCCGGAGGCGCCGTTCTGCGAACGTGTACAGCGCCGCCGGCCGGCCGCCCGTGGGCCCGGGGGGAGCGCTGCGTCCGCACCGCACGAGCTCACCGCGGCGGGTCAGGACGCGCTGGAGGTTGGTCGGGTCCACCGGGTGGCCGAGGGCGGCGCCGTAGAGCTGCGCGAGGTGCGACAGCGTGAACTCCACGGGCGCCAGGGCGAACCCCAGGGTGGAATACGAGAGCTTGGCGGCGAGGCGGGCGCGGGCGCGGGCGACGATCTCGGCGTGGTCGTAGACGGTGTCGGGGAGATGGTCGACCCGGAACCAGGCGGTGTCGTCGGGGATGGCGGGATCCGCATCGCTGGGCAGGACACCGAGGAATCCGGAGGCGAACACGCGCCGGCCGGGTATGCGGGCGGGGTCCGAGAATTCCGCGACCGATTCCAGGTGGCTGAGCGAGCGCACGTCGACCTTCTCGGCGAGCTGCCGGGTGGCGGAGGCGGGCAGGTCCTCGTCGTCGCGGACCTCACCGCCGGGTAGCGCCCACCGGCCGGCGGCCGGCCCGAGCGAGTGCTGCCACAGCATCACGTGGAGCGCCGGTGCGGTGGAGCCGGGGGTCGGCCGGACCTGGGTCACCACGACGAGCACCTCGTGACCGGTGTTACACTGCATCATGTTTTCGATTGTAAGTCGAAAACGGGGCCGGTGGCGTATCGGCCCGGAGAAACGACCCGGGAGGGGGCAGCGATGAGCACTGCCACAGGACACGGCACCACGGTCGCGCCGCGGCCGGACACCACCGTCGGGCGGCTCGACTCGCCCCTGGCCGCGAGGATCCGCCATGACGGCTCGGTGTACACGGGCGTCGAGCCCGACGCGGAGTGGGCCGCCGAGATCCGCCGCCTCGCCGCCGAGCGCGACGCGGTGATCCTCGCCCACAACTACGAGGTCCCCGCCATCCAGGACATCGCCCACCACGTGGGGGACTCCCTGGCCCTGTCGCGCATCGCCGCGGAGGCCGAGCAGTCGACCATCATCTTCTGCGGCGTCCACTTCATGGCGGAGACCGCCAAGATCCTCTCCCCGGAAAAGACCGTCCTCATCCCCGACGAGGCCGCGGGCTGCTCACTGGCCGATTCCATCACCGCAGAGCAGTTGGCCGAGTGGAAGTCCGAGCACCCGGACGCCGTGGTGGTCTCCTACGTCAACACCACCGCCGCGGTGAAGGCCCTCACCGACATCTGCTGCACGAGCTCCAATGCGGTCGAGGTCGTCGAGTCGATCGACCCGGGCCGCGAGGTGCTGTTCCTTCCCGACCAGTTCCTCGGTGCGCACGTCCGGCGCAAGACGGGCCGCGAGAACGTCCTCGTGTGGGCGGGCGAGTGCCACGTCCACGCGGCGATCAACGGCGACCAGCTCACCGCCAAGTCGGAGGCCCACCCGGGCGCCGAGCTGTTCGTCCACCCCGAGTGCGGCTGCGCGACGAGCGCCCTGCACCTGGCCACCGAGGGTGCGGTCCCCGCCGATCAGGTCAAGATCCTGTCCACCGGAGGGATGGTTGACGCCGCCCGCGCCTCGGGGGCCAGCGAGGTCCTCGTGGCGACCGAGATCGGGATGATCCACCAGCTGCGCAAGGCCGCGCCCGAGATCGACTTCCTGCCGGTCAACGACCAGGCCAGCTGCCCCTACATGAAGATGATCACCCCGGCCGCGCTCCTGCGCGCCCTCGTCGAGGGTGCCGACGAGGTGCACGTCGATCCCGCCACGGCCGAGGCCGCGCGCGGGTCCGTCGAGCGGATGATCGCCATCGGCAACCCGGGGTCGGGGGAGTGAGCGGCGCTGCACCCGGGGCCGACGACGACGAGCTCTTCGATCCCGACACCCGTGCGGACGCCCTGATCGCGGTCCGTCGTGCCCTCGAGGAGGACCTGCGATACGGCCCGGATGCCACGTCGCTGGCGACGGTGCCCGCGGACGCCCGTGCCACGGCCCGCCTCGCGACCCGATCCGACGGCGTCGTGGCCGGGCTGCCGCTGATCGACATGGTCCTGGCCGAGGTGCTCGGCCGGGCCGAGCCGGGGCGGGCGGACTTCTCGGTGACCCTTCTCGCCCGCGACGGCGACCGCGTCTCGGCCGGCGACGTGGTGGCCGAGATCAGCGCCCCGACACTCGGTCTGCTCACCGCCGAGCGGACCCTGCTCAACCTCGTCTGTCACCTGTCGGGGGTGGCGACCGCGACCCGGGCGTGGGCCGACGAGCTCGCCGGCACGGACTGCGCCGTCCGCGACACCCGCAAGACCATGCCCGGCATGCGACTGCTGCAGAAGTACGCGGTGCGCTGCGGCGGCGGGGTCAACCACCGACTGGGCCTCGGCGACGCAGTGCTGGTCAAGGACAACCACGTGGTGGCCGTCGGCGGGGTGCTCCCGGCGTTGGCCGCGGTCCGCGAGCGCTTCCCCGACCTGCCCTGCGAGGTCGAGGTGGACTCCCTGGAGCAGCTCGACCAGATGTTGGACGCGGGCGTGGACCTGGTCCTGCTGGACAACTTCCCCGTCTGGCAGACCCAGATCGCGGTCCAGCGCCGCGACAAGGTCTCACCGGCCACCCGGCTGGAGTCCAGCGGCGGGCTGACCCTCGACGCGGCCGCCGACTACTCCCGCTGCGGGGTGGAGTTCCTGGCCGTGGGGGGCCTGACCCACTCCGTCGCGGTGCTCGATCTGGGGCTGGACATGTGAGGTACGCCCCACCGCCGCCTTCGGGCTCGGGCGACGGGCCGCGGTCCGCGTAAAGTCGAGCACCATGACGGGGTTCTGGGACTCAGGCGAGAAGAGCACGGCATCGGAACGACGATTGCAGCGGATGGAGGAAGCCCGCCGCCGCGTGGAGGCCGGGGAGAACACCTCGCCGCCGCCTCCGCCCGCACCCGCCAGGAGCACCCGGCCGACTCGGTCCGCCCGCACGGCCAAGGCCCCGACCGTCGATCCGCTCGCGGTGACCGGCGCGCAGTTCGCGGTGTGGCGCAGCGTCCAGCACTTCTGCAGCACCGACTCGACGCCCGACGCCCGCGGCGCGAACCTCGACCTCTTGGTCGCCTGGTCCGACTCGATCCAGCCGTTCCGGCTCCGGCAGCGCATCGTCGCCCGCCTGGACAACGAGGGCGCCTGGCTGCCCGTCTGCTACGCCAAGGACGGCGCCCGCGAGCCCATCACGCAGGCCCAGGCGGAGCGCTACCGGGAGGCCCGGATCGGTGAGACCACCCTGTCCGGCGGGGCCCAGAAGCCGCTCAAGGACACCGACCACCCGGACGAGACGCTCACCCTGTAGTCGTCCCTGTCGCGCCCCGACCCCGCCGGCCGGGGGTCAGCGGTCCCCGAGCGCGAACCGCCGCCCCTCGGGCTGCGGGCCCGTCGCGAGGACGATCTCCTCGGCTCCCGCCTTCGCGGCCGCCGCGTCGGTGGTCTCCTTGGCGGCGGTGACCTCGTCGTCGTCGTTGTTGTCATTGCCGTCGTCGTGGTTACCACAGGCAGGGTCCCCCTCGCCGGTGGCGCGGACCATCTCGCCGTCGCCGGGCAGGGGATCGACGGCCACGATCGTCCCCTCGTCCAGCAGGTCGATGATGGCCGTGCGCGCGGCCCGGGCGTAGCGCAGGTTCCGTAGGGCCGGGGTGTCCGACTCGGGCGCGGACGGATCCACGTCGACCAGCCGCAGCGGCTCGCCCGATGGCGCCTCGTACGCCTCGCAGACGGATTCGACGAGCTCGTCGAGCGCCAGGCTGTCCCGCTCGCCGAGCTTGTCCACGATGATCATGCGGGCGCGCTCCAGCGCCGGCGCCTCGGGCTCGGTCGCGGTGTCGATGGCGGTTCGGATGGTCTCGAGTGAGGTCATACCCCGAGCCTGCCAGCCCGGGCGACGACGTGCAGCCGGTCAGCAGGGCCGGTGGGCGTCGTGTACCTCCGATACCACCGTCACCACCACGTCCTCGATCTTCCAGCTCAGCTCCGCCAGCCTCCGGCGCACGTCCGCGAGCCGCTCGACGGTGATCTCCCGGCCGCGGGCCGGGACGAGGAACGCCTCGACGTGGAAGACGTGCCCCTCGTCGCGTACCCGCGCGCCGTGGTCATCCGCCCAGTCGACGCCCGCCAGCAGTTCGTCGATCCGGTACACGAGCGGGTGCGGGTCCGTGCCGTCGAACCGGGTGGGTCGCGCATCGGCGAGTCCCTCGATCGCCCCGCGCAGGTTTGACCACCCGTCCCGGACGATCGACGCACTCACCACGAGCGCCGCCACCGCGTCCGCCCACCACAGGCCGAGCGAGATGCCCAGCACACCGACGATGGTGGCCAGTCCGGTCTTCCAGTCGGCCCGGTTCATGTCGGCGTCGGCGTAGAGCACCTTGTCGTGCAGCGCCTCGGCGGGACCGGTCTTCATGCGACCGAGGATGAGCGGCCCGATGACGGACAACGCCATCACCGCGATCATCAGCCACCCGGACCAGATCACCTGCCCGCCGATCACCACGACCCCCATCGGCGGGCGTTCACGGGTCAGCAGAGCCGTTCCGGAATCGACGACGAGGAACGCCCCCATCGCGAGCAACGCCACCCCCGCGACGAGGTGCCCGATCCCGACGGAGCGGTGCCTGCCGTAGGGGAAGCGGGCGGTCGGCGGCATGCGGGAGACCCGGATCGCCACGAGGAAAGCGATCGGCGGGAGCAGCGACAGCGAGTCCTCGATCCACGCGGCCTTCATCGCCTGCGACTGGCCCGACACCGCGTACACCGCAGCGACGGTCACGGTCATCACCGCGAGGGTGGCCCACTCCAGGCGGATCGCCCGGCGCAGCGCTTCCCGCTGCTCGACGGGCAGGTCGTCGCGACCGAGCCCCGAGGCCACGCCCGCCACCTCGCGTTCGCCCCGGCCCCTGTCCCTCTCGTCACTCACGATGCACCCCCGGCCTCGGCGAGGTAGGTCTCCAACGCCACCAGCAGCGCGTTCTCCCCGAGCGGAGTGGCCATCACCATCTTCTCGGTGTCCCCGTCCGGGGTGACCTCCTCGGTGTACGGCCTCGTCAGTGCGACCTCCTTCTCCCACGGCGAGTCGGAGGTCAGCCCACCCACGACCACATCGAGGTCACCGCGGGCCATCGCCATTGCCAGTTCGCTCTCCGCGCCCGGCGTCCACTCGACGTCCGCGGCGTGGGCTCCGGCGAAGCCGGTGACGAGGTCGACCTCCCGACCGGCGACGCGGCCGTCGTCGTATACCTCGGTCCACGGTGGGTTCTCCGACACGCCCACCCGGAGCACGCCGTCGGTGATGCGCGCGAGGCTGCCGTCGGTGTCCTTGGGTATGGGTCCGCCGCATGCGGCCGCGAGGGTGGTGACGGCGGAGGTGAGAACAACGGCGACGACGCTGCGGGCGGTCGTCGACACCGGGCTGCGGGACGGACGACGCACGACGGGATGGCTTCGGACCTGCACGATTCCCCCTCCGCGTGGAGCAGTTCAGGACGAGATTTCCACCAGGACGCCGGGGATCTCGGCCAGCAGTTCGCGGGCGAGGAAGCCGGTCGCACCGATCCGGGCGGACAATCGTTCCCCTGCCCGCCCATGGCTGTGGGTCGCCCACGCGGCGGCCTGGGCGGGTTCGGCGCCCCGGGCGAGCAGCCCGCCGATGAGCCCGGCCTTGACGTCACCCGATCCCGAGATCCCCAGCCCGAACGAACCGGTCTCGTCCCGCCAGAGTCGGCCGTCCGGGGCGGCGATCCACGACGTCGCGGTGCCGGTCACCACCACGGCCCCCGCGCGCTCGGCCAGCGCCACGGCGTGTCCCGGGGTGTCGGCCTCCACGTCGTCCTCCGGCACATCGAGGGTCCGGGCGAGCTCTTTGGGGTTGGGGCTGAGGACCGCGCGGCCGTCGAGGTGGGCGAGTCCGCCGGGGTTCTCGGTGACGTAGGCCATCCCCAGCGCGTCAAGCACGAGGGTGGTGTCCAGCCGGGGCACGACGTCCGAGAGCAGTTCCACCGCGGCGGCCTTCTCGCAGATCCCGGGGCCGAGCACCACGGCGTCACACCCCGCGGCGAGCTCGACGATCGTGTCCGCCCCCGCGGCGGTGAGTTCCCCGGCGTCGTCCTCGGGCAGACCGATCGATTTCGACTCGGGGATGTGGATCGCCAGCGACGACGACACCGACCCGGCGGTGGCGATCTGTAGT
This sequence comes from Dietzia sp. DQ11-71, assembly GCF_014144995.1. Classification (NCBI taxonomy): domain Bacteria; kingdom Bacillati; phylum Actinomycetota; class Actinomycetes; order Mycobacteriales; family Dietziaceae; genus Dietzia; species Dietzia sp. DQ11-71. Next base: position 12,798 of record NZ_JAALDT010000466.1, read on the forward strand.
TTTCCGGCCCCGCACCGCAGCGTCGCCTCGGCGGCCAGCAGCACAGCGCCCGGGGTGGACCTGCTGCCGCCAGCGACCAGCACCCGCCCGCGGCCCTCCTTTCCACCACCGGGGGAGGGGAGCGCCCAGTCCCGCAGCGCATGGTGCGTGAGGACCGACTCGCTGCTCACCTCGCCGCTCATCTCGCCGCCTCCTCGTTCCCTGAAGGCGACTCCCGCGTGGTGGGCGCATGGCCGCGCTCCACGGCCGTCGTGTCGGCATAGCTATGCAGCTCGAGCCCCGCGCTGCCGGGGTGGTGCCCCACCGATTCGTGCCGCCCCGGGCGGTGCTGCCTCGGTGCGAGCTGCCGCTGGCGATAGATCGTCACCGAGCAGTTGGGTAGCGGGTCCTCGCGGTCGACCCGGAGGACCTCCTCCTCAGCCAACTGCTCCAAGGCAACCCGGAAACACATGATCACGGCCTGGTGGCTGAAGACGCAGACCCGCTCGCCCGCGTACTGCTGCCGGAGGTCCGTCAGCAGATACCGCACGCGCAGCAACACGTCGGTCCAGCTCTCACCACCCGGCGGGCGGTAGTAGAACTTGCCGATCCGGTCCCGTCGCTCGGCCTCCTCCGGGTACCGCTGCCGGATGCCCCGGCCGGTGAACCCGTCGAGGATCCCCAGGTCGCGCTCCCGAAGTCGCTCGTCGGTGAGCAGCCTGGTGCCACTCGCCCGACCGCCCGCCGCGCTGCCGCCGGCCGCCTCGAGCGCAGCCGTGGCCGTGTCCGCCGCACGGCGATAGGGCGAGGTGAGCCACACCGTCGGCAGGGCGTCCTCGGGTAATCCGCCGAGCCAGGCGCCCACTGCCCGAGCCTGTCCCACTCCCGACTCCGACAGCGGGGTGTCGGCATCACGGTGGTCCAGGTCGAGACGGTGGGCGCCGGCGGCACGGGCGTTGTCATTGGCGACGTTGCCCACGCTCTGACCGTGGCGGACCAGGAGGAGTCCGGCGAGTTCCGTCACGGCTCGAGGACCACCTTCACGGCGCCGTCCTCCTTCTTCTGGAACATCTCGTACGCGCGGGGCGCATCGGCCAGCGGGAGCCGGTGGGTGGCGAAGTCGTCGACGCCCAGCGGATCGTCGTCGGTGAGCAGCGGCGTGATCTCCGGAACCCAGCGCTTGACGTTGGCTTGGCCCATCTTCAGGGTGATCTGCTTGTCGAACAACGTCAGCATCGGAATGGGATCGGCGGTGCCTCCGTACACTCCCGAGAGCGAGATGGCCCCACCGCGGCGCACGATGTCGATCGCCCCGTAGAACGCCCCGAGGCGGTCCACCCCTGCGTGCTCCATCATCTTCTTGCCGAAGAACTTTGGCATCAGCCCGACGGCGGCGTGCGCAGCGCTGGCGACCGGCGAGCCATGCGCCTCCATCCCCACCGCGTCGATCACGGAATCGGGCCCGCGGCCGTCGGTCATGTCGCGGATCGCATCGCCGATCTCGCCGGGAACGTCGGTCGGATCGAGGACCTCCACCCCCCGGTGGGCCTGACGGGCCCGGCGCTCGGCCACCGGGTCCACGCCGATCACACGGTGACCACGGTGGGCGGCGATCCGCGCGGCCATGTCCCCGATGGGCCCGAGGCCCAGTACGACGACCGTGCCGCCGTCGGGGATCTCGGCGTACTCGACGGCCTGCCACGCGGTGGGAAGGACGTCGGACAGGTAGAGGTAGCGGTCATCGGAGTGCTCGTGCGGCACCTTGATGTGGGTGTTCTGGGCCTGCGGCACGCGCAGGTACTCGGCCTGACCGCCGGAGACGCTGCCGTACAACTCCGAATAGCCGAACAGCGCGGCGCCCATACCCTGGTCTCGGACCTGCGTGGTCTCACACTGGGTGTTCAGGCCCTTGTCGCACATGTAGCAGTGGCCGCAGGAGATCTGGAAGGGCATCACCACGCGGTCCCCGGGCTTGAGCCCGGTCACCTCGGCACCGACCTCCTCGACGATTCCCATGGGCTCGTGACCGAGGATGTCGCCCTCGTTCATGAAGGGACCCAGCACCTCATACAGGTGTAGATCCGATCCGCAGATGTTGGTGCTCGTGATCTTGACGATCGCGTCGGTGGGCTCCTGGATCTTCGGATCAGGAACGTCCTCGACGCGGACGTCGCGCTTGCCGTGCCAGGTGACTGCCTTCATGTGCGGGGCTCCTCTCTGGTCGTGCCATGCGCGTTCACGCATGCCTCCGACGGTAATAACGGAGGGCAGCGTCCGCATCCGGTAACCGGGGGCCGCGGGTCGCAGGACGCTCAGGACAGCGCAGTGTGGTCGGGACATCATCGCGTTCGGGAGACCGTCGGCGAACCGGGGCTCTCGCTTCGCGATACCGGATAAAGTGATCGTCATTCAGATCGGATCGGTCGGTTACCCGACCCCGTCGCTGGTGGTGACCATGAGTAGTCCGCCCAACGGACCCGGCTGGGGTAACGAGGGGTGGGGGCACGCCTCGTACGGAGAGCCTCCGCAGGATGCGCGTCGCTCTCCGGTGGTCTGGGCGCTCGGCGCGCTCATCGTCGTGTTGCTGATCGCCCTCGCAGGCACTGTCGGGTACCTGCTCGCGTCCGACGACGACCAGCCGGGCGCGGCTTTCGCACCCACGACGACCCCCTCCGAAGCGTGGACGACGAGGCAGGGCGCCCCCTCGGCCTCGACAGGGAACGGCACGCGCGCAGGAGTGGCGGGGGTGGGGCCGTGCGACCCGGACGAGATCGCGGCAGAAGCGGGTATCACCCGCCGGGATGTGAACATCGATCGGTGCCTGGGCGACTGGGCTCTCGCTCATGTGGACGTTCCGGCCGGCGAACCGGCCGGGGACACGCAGTACATCCTCGGTCGCGCCGACGGAACCTGGAGTCGCTATACCGGCATTCCTTCGGGGATCTGCTCGGATGATGCGGAGGGTGACGGGATGCCCGCCGAACTGGCCGCGTTCCTGAACGAGTGCCCGCGATCTGAGGGCGCGGCGGGGGATCTGGGCCTGGCCACACCGATGTCGAGGCCGGCCTGCGATGGCCGGGGAATCGTGGTCCTGTATTCGGCTGTCACGCCGGGGGCCTACTCGGAGGAGATCTCTTCCGCGCTGTCGAGGCACCCGGGGGCGTCCTACCTCCGTACCGACATGGCGTGCCCGTCCCTGCGTTCTCGCGATGAGAACGGCAATGTCATCTACGCGGTCTACCGGCCGTCGGGGTACACGCGTGGGGAATTGTGCAGCGATGTGCGAGCGGTGGGTCCGCCCGCGTACGGCCGGTGGCTGGACACCACGAGCGACCCGACCGAGCTCGTCACCTGCTGACCCGGAGGTCGGCCGGGTCGGAGACAGGGTCAACGAATGAGCAGCGGAATGTGTTGTTCATCAGTGGTGTTGGCCCCGTGGTGGCCGAGCAGGGATGACTCCATCTTCTCGAGCTGTGTACGCGCGAGAATCACCCCTCCGGCGGCGATGCCGATGACGTCGCCCAGACGATCGGCGTGGTCTCGGTCGGGTCCGAAGAGGTGCTCGTCGAGTGCCTGCTCACGACTGATCACCCGGGCTCGCCCGGCCAACTCTGATCGCCACGTGTCCAGGACATCGTCGGCCGATCCCGGTCGCGCGTAGACGTGTCGCACTCGGGGCTCGCCGGCAACGGTCTCGACGTCGGCGAGCAACGTCGGCGTCGCGTCTATGTCGACAACGGTTTCAGCAGTGACCATCCCGTGGTCTGCCGTCAAGATGAGCCTGCAGTCGCGGGGCAGGTCAGTCGCGAGGTCCGCGACGCACCTGTCCACTGCGCGCAGGGACTGCAGCCACTCGGGAGACCCTGGCCCGTGGACATGGCCGATGAGATCGAGGTCGCCGAAGTAGGCGTAAGCGAACCGTCGAGCGCGAGATGGCTGACTGAAGGTGTCGAGTATTCCCTGGCGGACTTCGTCAAGGGTGCTCGCCGCCCGATAGTCGCCCCCCGCCCGGAACGCTGCGCGGGTCAGTCCCGACTCGCGGAAATCCTCTCGCATGACGTAGGTGACATCGACCCCGTCAGCGGCAAGCAGCTCTAGAATGCTCGGCTGTTGTTGAACCTGTCGGGGCGGGAAGCGATCCATCGCCGAGGGGCCGCTCGACGATTCGACCGTCCACCGCAATGGATTGAACGACGCTGGCGGACCGCCGGACTCGCCGGAGATCCGGAAGCTGTATCCCACGATGCCGTGTTTGGAACACGGGGCACCCACCGCGAGGCTGGTCAGGCTGGTCGCAGTTGTCGAGGGAAAACCTGCGGAAATCATGCGGCTGGTCATCGCGGCGAGGGTGGGGGCCTCCTCGGCGTGCTGGCGGATGAGCTCCGCACCAAGCCCGTCGATGAGTACGAGTACTGCGTCCCGAGCCGGCGGTAGGTGCAGGGGGTTGCGAAGGTCAAGCCCCAGGGCCGCAGCAACTGACGGCATGACGTCGGCCAGTGAACCGTCAGACGGGTTGGCGGGGATCGCGCTCATCTCCTCACCATCCCCCAAAGACCCGCTCGGAGTGGGGGAAATCCGTGCCCCCAGGAGGTTCGGTTCACTCGGTGCGGCCCTCGTGGTGTCAGAAGGGTGGTGGGTCGATGAGTTCGTCGAGGC
>NZ_JAALDT010000467.1:0-1743 GCF_014144995.1 Dietzia sp. DQ11-71
CGTCCCGCCTGCGCGAGGTCCTCGAGGGTCAACTCGTGCGCAGCGAGCTCGTCGTGGTCTCGGGCGCCGCCGGCGGTGAGGCGACCACCCGCCTCCGCCAGGTCATGGCAGAGCTCGGCCAGATCGAGGTCAACCGGGTGGCCATGCACCCCGGGTCGGTCCAGGGGTTCGGGCGGCTCGGACGCGACGAGGTCCCCACCTTCCTCCTGCCGTCCAACCCGGTGAGCGCCCTGGTCGTCTTCGAGATCATGGTCCGCCCCCTCATCCGGATCGCCCTCGGCAAGCGCCAGCCCATGCGCCGCACCGTCCGCGCACGGACCGTCGCGCCGATCTCGTCGGTCGAGGGTCGACGCGGATACCTGCGCGGACAACTGATGCGCGACACCGACACCGGCGAATACCTCGTCCGCGCCCTCGGCGGCGCCCAGGGGTCGTCCACCCACCTGCTGGCCTCGCTGGCGGAGGCGAACTGCCTCGTCGTGATAGACCCCGGCGTCACCGCGGTGCGTACGGGTGACGAGGTCGACGTGATGTTCCTCGCCCAGCGCGGGTGACCGGGCCGGCGACATGAGCGGCCCGTGGAGCGCGTTCGCCGCCGACACGGTGACCCGCCCCGGGTGGCCGATCGAGGCCGGACCGGTACGCGTGCGCGCCGGGGTCGTGACCCTGCGCCCGGTCCGCCGCCGCGACGCCCGGGACTGGGCGGCGCTGCGGTTGTTCGAGCGGGACCACCTCGAACCGTGGGAACCCACCCTCGAGGGACGCTGGCACGAGAACAACTCCGCACGCGCGTGGCCCCCGATCCACGCCCAGCTCAAGCGTTACGCCCGCGCCGGCGCGAGTCTGCCCGCCGCCATCGAACTGGACGGCCGCTTCTGCGGGCAGCTCACGGTGGGCGGGATCGTCCGCGGCGCGCTGCACTCCGGCTGGATCGGCTACTGGGTGGGGCGGCCCTTCCTCGGTGGCCGGGTCGCCACCGCCGCCCTGGCGCTGGGGGTCGACCACGCATTGGGCCCGGGAGCGCTACACCGGGTCGATGCCACCGTCCGGCCGGAGAACACCGCCAGCCGCGTGGTGCTGGACCGGTGCGGTTTCCGCGAGGAGGGACTGCTTCGCCGCTACCTCCACGTCGACGGTGCGTGGCGCGATCACCTCCTCGTGGCCCGGACCCGCGAGGAGCACGGGCGGGGCGCCGTCGCGGCTCTCGTGGAGGCGGGTCTGGCGCGACGCGCGTGACCGCGCGTCTGAGTATGTCCTGAGCATCGTGACCTGCGGCGCGCCGTCACTGGACGGGGCTCGGGCCCCGATACGGTTGGGACCTCACCACGACGTCCCGTGTCGGGGTAGACGCTCGAGGAGGCCTGATCGATGTCGAGCTCGCTGCTGATCATCCTGCTGGTGGTGGTCTGGCTGTTCGTCCTCGCGCCGATGCTCATCCGGTCGCGGAATCCCATCCGCCGCACCGGTGACGCACTGGCCCAGACGCGCACGCTCTACTCCGGCGGTTCCGGACGACTGGTACCCAGTCGCGGCCGTGCCGCCGCCGACCCGGTCCAGGCCGAGGACGAGGACTCCCTCTTCGGTCTGCCCTCCGGGGCGGGCGCGACGGACGCCGAGTTGCTCGACACCGAGACGTGGGAGCACCTGCTCGAGCAGACCCTGCGCCGTGAGGCCGCCGGCCGCCGGGGCGAGGCCGTCCGCCGGGCGATGGAGGAGCGGCGCGCCGCGGTGGCAGGGGACCCG
>NZ_JAALDT010000468.1:0-5178 GCF_014144995.1 Dietzia sp. DQ11-71
CGCGGGCGCCGCACGCACACGCCCGGTCACGAGCCCGACGGGTCCACACGGACCCGTCGGGCTCGTCGGCGTCTGCGGCGCGCGTGGCGGCGGCCCTCCGCGGCGGATCCTCAGCCGCGCTTCAGTCGGGTGGGCGAGAATCCCGTCATGAAGATTCTCGTTGTGGACGACGACCAGGCCGTGCGCGAATCGCTCCGGCGCTCCCTGACTTTCAACGGCTACGACGTGGAGCTCGCCGGCGACGGCATCGAGGCGATCGAGAGGGTCGATACCAACCGGCCGGACGCGGTCATCCTCGACGTGATGATGCCCCGTCGGGACGGGCTCGAGGTGTGCCGGATCCTGCGCAGCAGGGGGGACGACCTGCCGGTGCTCATGCTCACCGCGAGGGACGCCGTTTCCGAGCGGGTCGCGGGTCTGGACGCGGGGGCCGACGACTACCTGCCCAAACCCTTCGCGCTGGAGGAACTCCTCGCCCGCCTGCGGGCTCTGCTGCGTCGTCGCGGCACGGACGCCGAGGAGGTCGACGAGGTGCTGGAGTTCGAGGACCTGCGGATGGATATCGCGACCCGCGAGGTCACCCGCGGCGAGCGGCGGATTCAGCTCACCCGCACCGAGTTCTCCCTGCTCGAACTCCTCATGCACCACCCTCGCCGGGTCCTCACCCGCAGCCACATCCTCGAGGAGGTGTGGGGCTATGACTTCCCGACCTCGGGTAACGCTCTCGAGGTCTACATCGGCTACCTGCGGCGTAAGACGGAAGGGGAGGGCGAGAGCCGGTTGATCCACACCGTGCGCGGTGTGGGTTACGTGCTGCGCGAGACGCCGTAGTGCCCGCCCGCACGATGCGGACGGGGTCCGCACCGATCTCCCTGCACCAGCGGGTGACGCTGCTGGCGGCGAGCTCGGTGGGTGTCGCGGTGGCCCTCATGGCCGTCGCGGCGTACTTCGTCGTGTCGGGGTCGATGTACAGCGATGTCAACAACCGCCTGCAGCAGCAGGCCGACCAGTTGGTCAACAGCCAACTCGCCTCCGAGTTCGCCCTGCAGTCGCGCAGCACGCTGATCGCGCTGCGGGCGTTCAACCCGAACCTGGACGCGCAGATCGTCGCTCCCTCCGGGGTGCGCACCGCGACCGGGGAACCCTTCCAGATCGGCGGCCCGGAGATCGCGGTCGTACGCGGCGAGGCCGAGTCGAGCCTGCGTACCTCCGGGGGCAAGCAGATCTACGCGGTCGGGGTCCGAGACGGCTCGACCCTCATCCTGGCGCAGGACCTCAGCCCCACCCGGGCTGCGTTGAACCGTCTGGCGATCGTGCTCACGCTCGTCGGGGCAGCGGGCATCGCCCTGGCGGCGGTGGCCGGGACGGCCGTCGGCCGCACCGGGTTGGCGCCGGTGGCCAGGCTGACCAGGGCCGTGGAACGCATCGCCCGCACCGATGATCTGCGGCCGATCCCCGTGGCCGGTGACGACGAGATCGCCCGCCTGACGAGCAGTTTCAACCAGATGCTCGTCGCGCTGGGGGAGAGCCGGGAGAGACAGGCGCGGCTCGTCGCGGACGCCGGTCACGAACTCAAGACGCCCCTGACGAGTCTGCGGACGAACGTCGAGTTGCTCATCGCGGCCAGCCGCCCCGGCGCGCGGACGATTCCCGACGCCGACCGGAACGGACTCGAAGAGGACGTCGTGGGGCAGATCTCGGAGCTCAGTCAGCTCGTCGGGGATCTGGTCGAGCTCGCCCGGGAGGACTCCGGGGAGGTCGAGCTGGAGCCGGTCGCGGTCTCCGACGCGGTCGAACGTGCCCTCGAGCGGGTGCGTCGCCGCCGACACGACGTGGATTTCGACGTCGAGTTGATGCCCTGGTACTCCTTCGGCGACTCGGCCGGGATCGAGCGCGCGGTGCTGAACGTGTGCGACAACGCGGCCAAGTGGAGTCCCGCCGGGGGGACGGTGACGGTGCGGATGCGCCCCGTCTCCGACGCGGTGATGGAACTGACGGTCGCCGACCAGGGGCCCGGCATTCCCGAACAGGACCGCGAGTTGGTCTTCGAACGGTTTCACCGCTCGCACGAGGCGCGCGCGATGCCGGGGTCGGGTCTGGGGCTGGCCATCGTCCGACAGGTCACGACCCGACACGGCGGAACCGTCGAGATCAGCGACGCCGAGGGCGGAGGCGCACTGGTGCGGGTGACCATCCCCGGAAGCGAGCAGCCGCCCGGGTGAGTCCCGGGGGTGGCGCGCACCGTCTCAGCGGGCACACAGCGCCATCGGGAACCATGGGACCCATGGAGAACGAGAACGAGAACGGCCGGGGCAGGGGCGAACCCGGGTCCCCGGACGAGTGGGCCGGCAGATCGGGTGCCGGTCTCGGAGGACCCGCACACGGACCCTCCGGCCAGAACCCCTACGCCGCCGAGAATCCCTATGGCATGGCCCAGGGGTGGGGTGGAACCGATCGGCCCACCACGGCCTTCCCCGCTCAGCACCCCGCGCAGGCGCAGGCGCAGGGGCACGCACAGGGCCAGGGGCACGCCGGACCGTGGCGACCCACGGACGCCATACCCCCCTCCGACGCCATGCCCCCCTCGGGCCCGCCGCCCCACCCCGGGGCCGGGCCGGGTGTCGATCCTGGAACGCCGCCGGGACAACGGAAGTCGGGCCGGGGCCTGCTCGCGGCCGGCATCGTGGCCGCCATGCTCGTCTCGGGTGGGCTCGGTGGGTGGATCGGTGCGACGGTCGCCGGTGGATCCGCGGCGGGGTTGTCCTCGCCCATCAGCGCGACCCAACCCGAGGGGACGGCGCCCGACGGCACCGTCGAGGCGGTGGCGGACAAGGTGCTGCCGAGCGTCGTGTCGATCGACGTGCGTTCCCAGACGGGCCGCGGCGAGGGGTCCGGGGTGGTGTTGACCGCCGACGGCCTCATCATCACCAACAGCCACGTCATCGGCGCAGCTCAGGCCGGGGGCCAGATCCAGGTGCGCTTCGACGACGGCTCCAAGGCTCCCGCGAGCGTCGTCGGCACGGACCCGGCCACCGACATCGCGGTCATCAAGGCGGAGACCTCCCGCCCGCTCACCCCCATCGCCCTGGGCACCTCGGCGACGTTGACCGAGGGACAGGCCGTGGCCGCGGTGGGGTCGCCACTGGGGTTGTCGGGCACCGTCACGACCGGCATCGTCTCCGCGCTGAACCGCCCGGTGCGGGCCGGCGGCGCCCAGTCGGACCAGAGCACGGTGATCGACGCCATCCAGACCGATGCAGCCGTGAACCCGGGCAACTCGGGCGGCGCGTTGGTCAACATGAACGGCGAACTGGTCGGGATCAACTCGGCCATCGCGTCGTTGGGATCGGGCAATTCGGGATCGATCGGCCTGGGCTTCGCCATCCCGGTGGACCAGGCCCGGCGGATCGCCGACCAGCTGATCAAGCAGCAGTACGCGACCCGCGCGGTGCTCGGGGTCTCGGTTAGCGACTCGCCGGAGGGCGACGGCGCGCTGGTGCGTGCCGTCGAGCCGGGTGGGCCCGCCGAGCGCGCGGGGATCGAGCAGGGCGCGGTCATCACCGGGGTGGGGGAACGGCTCATCGAGGGCGGCGACGCGCTCGTCGCGGCCATCCGGTCCCAGGCACCGGGGGACACGGTGACCGTCACCTATGCTTCTCGTGAGGGCGATTCGCCGAACACCGTAGACGTGATGCTGGGAGAGGCCAGATGAGCACCAGATTTGACCCGCGGGCTCTGCCCGGAGGCCGCAAGCTCCCCACCGGTATGGACTTCGACCCCGCGGCCGTCGAGCCGGTCGAGCCGCAGATCGCCGGGCGCGCCATGGTCGTGGTGGTGACCGACCGCCTCAACGAGCGGGAGGACTCCATCGGTCCGCTGGTCACGGAGCTCCTCGAGGAGGAGGGGTTCCTCGTCGGCGGTGTCGTGGGCGTGGCGTCCGACGAGGCGGAGGTCCGCAAGGCCCTCGAGACGGCGGTGGTCGGTGGATTCGACTTCGTCGTGACCGTGGGGGGCACCGGGGTCGGTCCCCGGGACATCACGCCCGAGGTCACCGAGGAGATCCTCGACCAGCGCCTGCCCGGCATCGCCGAGGCCATCCGGTCGTCGGGTCTCACGGCCGGCGCGGTTGACTCGATCGTCTCGCGCGGCTACGTGGGGGTGTCCGGCAGCACGGTGGTCGCCAACCTCGCGCCGAGCCGCGCGGCCATCCGCGACGGGATGGCGACGCTATGCCCGCTCGTCTCGTACGTGGTGGCGCAGTTGTCCGCCTTCGACGAACTGTGACGGATCCGCGGCCGGTGGACCGGGCGCGACTCGACGAGGTGTTCGGGGAGACCCTGCCCGAGACGACCTCGGACGAGGCGCGCACCGCGGACAGTCGGATCGACGACGACTGGTGGCGCGATCAGCGTCCGCCGCATCACGGCTGACTCCACGGCGACGAAGCGCCACCGCCGGCAGACGCCGACGCCCCGCCGGCCATGACGGCGCCGACGGGGCGTGGGACGTAGACCGTGGAACGCGGACCGGAGTCGATCAGGCGTTGCTCGACGGACTGTCCGGCTCCGACGGGTGCGTGAGCGGGCGACCGGCGAGCAGGTCGCGGATCTCCACGAGGAGGTCGTTGTCCGAGGCGGGGGCCTCGATGCCCTTGCGCTTGGCGGCGGCCTCCTTCATCTTGTTCATCGGCCCGACCAGGACGAAGTAGATGATGGCCGCGATCAGCAGGAAGTTGATGATCGCGGTGATGAGCATCCCGAAGTCCATGACGGTCGCGGGATTGTTGTCCCGGAGTTGGACGGCGAAACCGATCTCGTTGTTCCCGCCCAGCAGAGCGATGAGCGGGTTGATGATCGCGCTGGTGAACGCGTTGACGATGGTGGCGAACGCGCTACCGATGACGACCGCGACCGCCAAGTCGATCACGTTGCCCTGCATGATGAATTCCTTGAATCCCTTGAGCATCGTGCGCCCCTTTCCCAGGCGGGTTCTTTAGATCCGGCGACGATACCACCCGGCCAAGTCTCCTGACCTCATCTCAACCGTGGACCACGACGGCCAGCGGGGTCCCGGCGGCCGTCGCGGCGAGGCGGGCGGCGTCGGCCTCGGGGACCTCGACGAGGAGGGATCGCGCGCCCGACCGTCCCACGGGGGCGTCCCGTACCCGGGCGGCGTGCG
>NZ_JAALDT010000469.1:0-2616 GCF_014144995.1 Dietzia sp. DQ11-71
CGCTCTAATTCTTCCGGCCAGAACGCCCGATTGGTACGGCGCCGCCAAGAAGTAGCCACAGAAGACCGCCACAGAGCGATCAAGTCCACATGACAGCCCTCGCACCAGGACACAGTGCGAGGGCTGTCAGAGGGCTGAGGCTCAGTAGTAGTACCCACCGCCGCCGACGCTCATTTCGACTGAGGCGAGGCTTCCAGTGAGCCCAAGAGCCAGCCCGATCTGGCTCGTGGCGTAGAGGAACGGTGCCAGCACAATGGAACCGATCACGGCCCCAATCTGCTCACCGCCCGTGCCGGGCAGAGACGGGAAAAGCGGGACATTGAGGTCGATCGGCGGCATAAAAACTCCTAAATGTGAGGGATGTTTTTATGATAGGACACCGCTCCGACAAGCCCCTCAAGAGGCTTGCCGTTACGGGCGAACGCCAGGGGCCTCCAGAGGGCTGCGGGGCGTCGTGGTTGCGTAGGCCGGGTCAGTACCGGCCACGTCGTCCCAGGCCTAGTTGGAAGAGCCGAACAGGTTGCCGGCAGTGAGGGAGCCGAGGTCGAGAGACCCAGACGACGCGTCCTGGTACACGGATGTAACCTGCCGGCCAGTGGCATCAGTATCGGACTTCTGACATACGACCACAGCACCGGCACGGAAGGCTTCTGGCGACGGCGGGCACGATCGAGGAGCGAGCGGGGACGGTGATGCTGTCCCGTCTCATCGCGTCGGCGACCAGCACCGATGCGGACGCCTCCACCTTCTCCGAGGTGGCCCGGGTATTCGGTATCGAGTGGATTCCCGCCGTCCAAGTGGCGGACGAGCTCGGTTAGGCGCGCTGACAGCCGGGCGCTGCTCCTGCGAACCGCGAGCCACGTGAGCACGGCTCTGTTCGAGCCGCAGAGTCCGTACTCTTCACCGGCCGGCCGCTGCGGCCGTGGATGTCGTCACCCTTCGCGGCGCGCGCACCACCACCGGCATCGCAGTCCGCCACCTACCGACCTCACGCCCCGAACCACGCCCGGCTGAGTTCGGCGTACCGCCCGTCCGCCCGCAGCAGTTCGTCGTGCGTGCCGGATTCGACGATCCGGCCGTGGTCCATCACCAGGATGCGGTCGGCGGCCTCAGCCTGGCTCAGCCGGTGCGCCACCACCAGACCCGCCCGGTCGCGGAGCACCGCAGCGGCAGCCGCGTCGAGGCGACGGGCTCCGGCGGACCCGGCCTCGGCCGTGGCCTCGTCGAGGATCACCACGTCCGGGTCGGCCAGCTCGACGCGGGCCAGGGCGATCATCTGGCTCTGCATCGGGTCGAGTTGGTGCCCGCCCTCACCGATGAGGGTGTCGACGCCGTCCGGCAGGTCGTCGACCCAATCGGCACCGACGGTCTCCAACGCGGCGCGCACCTCGGCGAGGCCGGCCTCGGGCCGGGGCGCGCGGACGTTCTCGACCACGGTGGTGGCGAAGGTGTGGACCTCCTGCGAGACCATCGTGACGTACCGCCGCAGCTCCACCGGGTCGACGTCGGTTAGCGGGACACCACCCAGTCGCGCGCTCCCCCGCGTCGGGACCACCGAGCCGGCGGCGACCAGCGCCAGGGTGCTCTTACCGGCGCCCGTGGATCCGACCACCGCGACCACCTCGCCCGGCGCGACCGTGAGGTCCACGTCGATCAGAGCGGGAGCGCCCTCTCCATAGGTGTGCGTGATGCCGGTGAGCTCGAGCGGGCCGGTCCCGGCGGCGGTGGAGTGCAGCGCGGCGGTGCGCTCGGGCACGGGCATGGTGATGACTCCGACCATCCGCACCAGCGAGGCCCCGGCGGACTGGACCTGATCGACCATGCCGACCAGCGCACCGATCGGGTTGAACAGCCGATGGAACAGCAACGCGGCGGTCGTCACGGCACCGGCGGTGATGGCGCCGGAGTCCACGAGGAAGAACCCCACGACCAGCAGCAGCCCGAGGACGGTGACCTCGGCGCGGTTGTTGCGGCTGAAGGCGCGGGTGACGAAGTGGAACACCTGGATGGACAGGTCCCGGGCGCGGGCGGACGCGGCGGTGATCCGCTCCAGCTCGGAGTCCTGGGCGTCGTAGGCGTGCAGGGTCCGGGACCCGGAGATCCCGCCGAGGAGACGGCTCGCCCGGGTGCCGAACGCGGCGCGCTCGGCGGCATAGATGGGGCCGGACCGGGGCAGGTACCAGCGCAGGGTCGTCCAGTACATGGGCAGGGCGAGCAGCCCCACCAGCCCGAGCCGCCAGTCGACCGTGGCCAGCCCCACCCCGGACACGATCACCGTGAACGCCGACTGCACGACGAGCGGGATCACGGCGGTCGCGGCCTGGCTGATCTCGCGGGCGTCTTCGGCGACGCGGGAGACGAGGTCACCGGTCTCGGTCGTCTCCATCTGCGCCGCGCCCAGGCGCAGGGAGCGGTCCATCACCATCTCGCGCAGACGGGCGACGGTCGGTTCGGTGAGCCGGGCGAGCCAGGCCTGGCCGGCCCAGGTGCAGCCGGCGCCCACGATGCCGGCCATGGCGATCGCGCCCGCGCCGATCCACACGGCGGTGTAGTCCTCGCTGCCGGGCAGGTCATCGACGAGCCGGCCGATCACCCACGGCGCGACGAGGCCCGCCA
>NZ_JAALDT010000046.1:0-1596 GCF_014144995.1 Dietzia sp. DQ11-71
AATGCGGCGACGGCCCGCGTCCGGCCGGCGTGTTCCTCGTCGTCGTCGTCGAACACCGGCGCCGCCACGCAGTACAGGCCGGGCGTGAGCTCGGCCCGGTCGACCGCGCGCCTCCTCCGTCGTATCTCCGCGAGCTCCACCGCGAGGGCGTCGGGGGAGGTCAGAGTGGTGTCCGTCCACTCGATCAACGGCCCCTGCGCCACGCGGTCGGCCGCGTCCTCGTCGAACGCGAGCATCGCCTTGCCCACCCCGGTGCAGTACGCGGGCAGGCCGCCGCCGATCCGCGACGGCGACGGGATCGGCCGCGGCCCGTGCAACTTGTTGAGGTAGACCACCTCGTCCCCGTGCAGGGTGGCCAGATGAACGGTCGCGCGTGTGGCCTCGAAGAGGTGGGCAAGGAACGGTGTGAGTACCCGACGGATCCGCTCGTACGCCGGCGAGACGGGGATCGGGTCCAGCTCGTGCACCAACGGACCCAGCCGGTAGCGCTGCCCGATCCGCGTCACCGCGTCGTTGCGCTCGAGCGCGGCCAGGAGGCGCAGCGTCGTGGACTTGGCCAGCCCGGTCTCGCGCGCGATCTCGCTGAGCGTCATCCCTGTCCCGCCCGCCGTCACGCGTAGCACCTCGAAGGCGCGGTCGACGGGAGAGGAGGGGGGCTCGGTCATGCGGCGAGTGTAGCGCGCGGGTCGGACACGGGAGGCCGGGCGGATCGAACGCTTGCGCTAACGCCTGCCGTGTCGTAATGTCGAACACAGGTTCTAGATCGAGCGCGACGGGGGTGGGGGAACTGTCGACGACGAAGTCACTGTTCGCGGTTCCGGAATCCCTGGGCGGGCTCGACTCGACGGCGGTGAGCGAGGCGGCGCGAGCCGCGACCCTGGCGCAGAACCGGGCAGGTGCGACCCGGCTGGAGGCGGCAGCGGCCCTGGTCGAGCAGATGTCCCGGGCGGATGAGGTCGGCACGGGCGTCGACCGCACCGAAGGGGTCGCCGGGAGCGGTGCTCGTGCACGTTCGGCATACGCACGGTTGGACCCGCAATCCAGGGCTCGTGACCATCTCGTGGCGGCCTGTCAGCTCACGTGCTGGCACGCCGCGCGTCTGGTCACCGCCGGGGTCCAGATCCATTCGCGGCTCGCGCGACTGCGGGCCTCGGTGGAGCGCGGGGTCGTTCCCGAACAGCTCGCCATCGACATCGCCTGCAAGCTGGCCGAGGTGCCCGACTCGATCGTCTCGGACGTGGAGGACGAGGTCGTGGCGGGCATCGTCGACGACCTGGACGGCGGTGACCGGCCGACTCGCAATTCGGTGGACGGCCGGATCGATGAGGCCGTCGGCCGGCTCGACCCGGAGGGCGCCGAGGATGCCCGGGCCCGGGCGGCGCTCACGCGTACGGTCCGGTTCCGGTCGGGCCGGGACGGGATGGCCTCGATGTGGGCGAAGCTGCCTCTGGCCGATGCGGAGTTGCTGCGGGGACGTATCGAGACCGACGCCCGCGCTGCCTCCGGAGACGGGGTGCCCGGCACGCTGGATCAGCTGCGTGCCGACGCTCTCGCCTCCCTCGCCGTGTACGCCCCGGCGCCCGCCCCGGCCCCGGC
>NZ_JAALDT010000470.1:0-7443 GCF_014144995.1 Dietzia sp. DQ11-71
GCGACCATCGACCACGCCTCGAGGAGCGTGGGGGCGAGAAGGACATCGGAGACGGTGATGCCGTAGTCCGTCCGCGCCCGGGCCAGGTCGCGCTGGGGATTGACCAGCGTCGTCACCGCGGTGCCGTCGGGGAAGGCGATGGCGAGCTCCACCGGCCGGGGCCGGGACCGGGGCCCGTCCTCGCCGACGGACACCACCGCGACAGCGCAGTAGCGGCGGGCCGAGGGCCCACCGTCCGGCGCCCGCAGGAACCGGATGATCCGCCGGTCCGTCTTGAGGTCCCCGGGCAGCACCGGCCGGGTGAGGACGAGGCCTTCCAGAGACCGACAGCGGCTCAACGCCACGTAGAGCTGCCCCGCCACGAACGTGCCGTCGCCGAGGTCCACGACGACCCTGTCCAGGGTCTGTCCCTGGCTCTTGTGGATGGTCACCGCCCAGGCGAGGGTGAACGGGAACTGAGTGAAGGACCCGACCACCTCGTGTCGCATACCGCCGCCGTCCGTCACCGGCCGGGTGACGTCCCAGGTGTGGAGCGCGACCTCGGCGACCTCACCGCCGATGAAGGCGACGACGACGACGGGTCCTCGCTCTCCGCGGTCGCCCCGTCGCCCGAGGGTCACATCGAGCACCCGTCCGATGGATCCGTTCACCCAACGGTCCGCCGGGTCATTGGTGAGCATCATGACCTGCGCGCCGACCTTGAACCCCAGCACCTCCCGGGTGGGGAGCTCGAACCCGGTGAGATCGCCGGTGAGCGTCGCCTCCATCGCCAGTTCCGACCCGGATAGCCGATCGAGGCGGCGTTGGTTGTGGCTCGCGGCCCTGCGGTTGGTGGTGGTGAGCGTCAGCCAGAACTCGTCGTCCGGCGGATCGAAGTCCGGGTCGGTGCGGGAGTTGAGCCGTTCGCGCGCCGGGCCGACGAGAGCGCCCTCGCGGATCGAGTTGAGGATCGCGGTGAGCTCCGGGTCACCGGACTGCCGGAAGACATGCGTGAGGTCGACGGTGGGGAAGTGCTCGGGGTGGTAGCGCTCGGCCGAGAAGAAGTACGGCGTCGGGTAGGTCGCCTCGAAGGACGATCTCTCGGAGGCCGTCACCACCGGCGGTAGCTGGAAGAGGTCACCGACGAGGACGAGCCGGACGCCCCCGAACGGCATCGTCGGGTCCGGGCCGAACCTCTCGAGCGCGATGGCGACCATGTCGAAGACGTCGGCCCGCAACATCGACACCTCGTCGATGACGAGCGTGTGGGCGCCGGCGAGGGCCTGGGTGAATCGCCCGGGACGGTAGGCGCTGCTGCGCACGTGGTCGACCGTGTGGTCGGGGTGGAAGCCGAACAGCCGGTGGATGGTGTAGCCGCCCACGGTGAGGGCTGCGATCCCGGTGGGCGCGGCGACGAGGGTGGGGTGGTCGGTCTCGGCGAGGAACCGGCGGATCAGGGTCGACTTTCCGGTTCCGGCCCTACCGGTGAGAAAGAGATCGTGTCCCGAGTGCAGAAGGTCGAGTGCGCGGTCGACCTCGTCGGTGAGCACGAGTCCTCCGCGTCCGGGGCCCACCGGCATCCGATCGTCGCTCATCTGTGCCTCCCCTCGGCCGCGACGGCTGGCTTCCGACGACCGCGGGCCGGACCTCCAGGTGGAGATCCGGCCCGCGGTCGGGTGCTGTCGGGGATCAGTGCTCGTCGTTGTTGCGACGGGCACGGTTCTCCTCCTGCAGCGTGGTGAGCATCCGGTACTCGCGCTCGTGCTTGTCGTGTGCCGACTCGTCGAGCAGCTTGGCCTCGTCGGCCGGATCGGCGGACAGGCCACCCTGCGGGGGACGTCCGGCGACGCCGAGTTGGTTCATCTTGGACGGGACCTTGGCGCCGGCGTACTCGAGTGGCACGGGGTGGCCGTGCTCGTCGACCTCGCCGAGCGGCTGGTGGACCTCGATGAACTCACCCTGCGGCAAGCGCATGATGATGCCGGTCTCGATGCCGTGCTCGAGGACGTCGCGGTCCGCGCGCTGCAGACCCAGGCAGAGCCTGTAGGTGAAGAAGTACACCAGCGGCGGAACGAGGATCAGTCCGATTCGGCCTGCCCACGTGGTCGCGTTCAACGAGATGTTGAAGAAGTACGCGATGAGGTCGTTGGAGCCCATCAGTACGAGGATCACGTAGAACGAGATGGCCATCATGCCCGCAGCCGTGCGGACGGGAACGTCGCGCGGACGCTGCAGCAGGTTGTGGTGCGCGGTGTCGCCCGAGAACTTGGATTCGATCCAGGGGTAGGCGAACATCAGGGCGACCATGGCGCCCAGCATGACGGCCACCCAGGTCGTGGCGGTCACGGTGTACGGGCCGAGGTAGAGCTCCCAGGCCGGCATCACTCGCGCGCCGCCCTCTGTCCACAGCATGTACCAGTCCGGCTGCGAGCCCGCCGAGATGTGCGACGGGTTGTACGGCCCGAGGTTCCATATCGCGTTGATCGTGAACAGGCCCGAGAAGAGCATGAGCATGCCGACGGTGATGGCGCCGAAAGCGATCGACTTCACGGCGAAAACCGGGAGGATCCGGACGCCGACGACGTTGTTCTCGGTGCGGCCGGGCCCGGGGAACTGCGTGTGCTTCTGGTACCACACCAGCGCGAGGTGAGCGGCGATCAGCGCGAGGATGATGGCCGGGATGATCAGCACGTGCAGGACGTAGAAGCGGGGGATTAGGATCTCGCCGGGGAAGTCCCCGCCGAAGATCATCCAGTGCATCCAGGTTCCGATCACGGGCAGACCCACGATGATCCCGGAGGTGATGCGGAGGCCGGTGCCCGAGAGCACGTCGTCCGGCAGACCGTAGCCGAGGAAGCCCTCGACGATGCCCAGGAGCAGGAGGACGCAGCCGATGACCCAGTTGGCCTCACGCGGGCGACGGAACGCACCGGTGAAGAAGATGCGGATCATGTGGACCACCATCGAGGCGACGAAGAGCAGCGCCGCCCAGTGGTGGATCTGCCGGACGAAGAGCCCGCCACGCACCTCGAAAGAGATGTTGAGCGCGGTCTCGAAGGCCCGGGAGATCTCGATGCCGTTGAGCGGGGCATAGGCGCCCTGGTAGATCACCTTCGACATCGACGGGTCGAAGAAGAGGGTGAGGTACACGCCCGAGATCAGCAGGATCACGAAGCTGTACAGGGCGATCTCGCCCAGGAGGAACGACCAGTGCGTGGGGAAGACCTTGTTGATCTGCCGGCGCATGCCCTTGGCCATGGTGTACCGCGAGTCGAGCGCATTGCCGACCGCGGCGATTTTGGTGTTGTTACTCATGAACGACGCTCCCAGAAGGCAGGTCCGACCGGCTCGATGAAGTCACCGTTGGCGACGAGGTAACCCTCGTTGTCAACCGCGATGGGCAACTGCGGCAGTGCGCGCGCGGCGGGGCCGAAGACCGGCTTCGCGTACTCGAGCGCGTCGAACTGCGACTGGTGGCACGGGCAGAGGAAACGGTGGGTCTGCTGCTCGTACAGCGAGGTGGGGCAGCCGAGGTGGGTGCAGATCTTCGAGTAGGCGTACAGGTCGCCGTAGTTGAAGTTCTCCTGGCCCTTGCGCTTGACGACGCGGGCCGCGTCCTCGGGGCGGAAACGGATCAGCATGACCGAGTTACGCGAACCGTGGATCGAGTGCATGTGCTCCTCGAAGTTGCCCAGGGCGCTCGCGGGCAGCGGGAAGACGGACTCGAGGCCACCGGCGGCGAGGTCGTCGACGCGGATGCGCTCGAGGCGGCCCTCACCGGCGGGGGGATGCCCGTCGGGGTAGACCTTGCCGGTGTCGCGGCCGAGGTACACCTTCTCCGGCGGCAGGCCGTCGGGGCGGTTCTCGGAGGCGAGGGTCCAGCCGGTGGTGTGGAGGGTGCCGTCACCGGAGAGGGTCATCTCTCCGCGCTTCCACGGGTTCTTGATCATGCCGCCGAGGGGCAGGATCGCGGACAGGCCGATGAGACCGACGCTCGCGCCGAGGAAGCCGCCCATGACCTTGCGGCGGCCGAGGGTGGAGGTCTTCCATGAGTCGTTGAGCTCGGCGACGATCGTGCGGCGGTCGACCTCGTCCGAGGGACCGTCGTGCCGCGTCTGGACCGAGATCTCCTCGGGGACGAACTTCTTGGTGAACTGCACGGCGCCGAAGCCCAGGAACAGGATCGACAGGCCGATCGTGCCGCCGAGCAGCGGCGTGTACGCCATGTACAGCCAGTAGCCGTCCTCACCCTCACCGCGGTACTCCCACGGCCAGAAGATGTAGACGACGGCGAAGGCGAGGGCGAACAGTGCCGACAGCGCGAACCAGGTGGTGACGGTGCGCGCGGCGCGCTTCTCGGCGCGGGTGGTCACGCCCTCGGGCCAGCGGCTCTCGCGGTGCCGGATCTCGACTCCGTCGAGCCGGGTGCCCAGCTCGACGAGCTCGGCCTCGCTCATGCGGTCCAGGTCCGCCGGTGACGGGTTCTTCGGGGTCTCACTCATGAACGGGATCCGATCCACAGGGTCGCACCGATGAGGGCGACGATGCCGACAAGCCAGATAGCCACGCCCTCGGTCACCGGGCCGAGACCGCCGAGGCCGTAGCCACCGGGCGAGACCTTGTTATCCGTGGCCTTGATGTAGGCGATGATGTCCTTCTTCTCGTCAGGCGTGAGCTGCCGGTCCGAGAACTTGGGCATGTTCTGCGGGCCGGTGACCATGGCCTGGTAGATCTCCTGCTCGTTGGCAGGGTCCAGAACCGGCGCGTACTTACCGCCGGAGAGTGCTCCGCCGCGGCCGGTGAAGTTGTGACAGGACGCGCAGTTGAGCCGGAACAGCTCGGAACCGCGGGCGATCTCCTCCGGACGACTCTCGCCGGAGGCGCCGCGCAGCGACTCCTGGGCGATGGTGCCGTCCGGGTTGGTGATGATGCCCGGCCCGCCGCCGTGGAGGTCGACATACGCCGCCAGGGCGATGATCTGGTGCTCGCTGTAGCGGGGCTTCTTGCGCTCCGCCTGGGCCTGGTTGTCCGCCATGGGCATGCGGCCGGAGTGCACCTGGAAGTAGACCGAACCCGCGCCGACGCCTACGAGCGAGGGGCCACGGTCCTCCACGCCCTGCAGGTTCTGCCCGTGGCAGGTGATGCACGAGACGTCGTAGATCGACTTGCCCTCGGCGATGAGCGCGGCCTGGTCCTGCTGGGCCGTCGCCACCTGCGGCTCGGGCACGACTGCCGTGGCGATGGCTCCCGCGCCGAGGAGGCCGGCAGCGATGACGAGCGCGCCGGTCGCCTTACGGCGCCGCTTGGTGGAGACCGGACGCGTCGGTGTCGTCGCCGGGTCCGGCGACGGCGTGTCCGCAGCGGGTGGGTGAGGTGAGTTCATTGTGAGTTCCCTTTGGAGTTGGGACCTGCTGGACACAGCGTCCTGCGGCCAGCTGACTACTGAATGAAGTAGATGGTGACGAAGAGGCCGATCCACACCACGTCGACGAAGTGCCAGTAGTACGACACCACGATGGCGGCCGTGGCCTGCGCCGGGGTGAACCGCGACATCGTGGTCCTCATGACGAGGACGACGAAGGCGAGGACACCCGCCGCGACGTGGAGACCGTGGAAGCCGGTGGTGATGAAGAAGACGGACCCGTACACGCTGGAGGAGATGGTGGTGCCCTCGAGGTACAGCAGCACGTACTCGTACGCCTGACCGATCAGGAAGACCGTGCCCATCACCGCGGAGATGACATACCAGCGGCGGAGGCCGAAGACGTCACCCTGCTCGGCGGCGAACACGCCCATCTGACAGGTGAACGACGACGCCACGAGGATGACGGTGATCGTCAGGGCGAACGGCACGTTGAGGTGCACCGGATAGGAGGGCCAGTCACCTCCCGAGTTCGCCTTGGAGACGAAGTACATCGCGAACAGACCCGCGAAGAACATCAGCTCCTGGGACAGCCAGACAATGGTGCCCACACTGACCATGTTCGGCCGATTCAGCGAATGAACACGCTGGGCCATGGCCGATCCTGAGTTATCTACTGCGCTCGTCACGTGGCCAAGTATGACCCCTGAGGAGGGACGAGTCTGCACGGACCCCCGAAATCGGCGTGTCCGTCCAGCGTTTCCGCAGGTCGCTTCGGAAACCCTCAGGGCAAGGGTCGGTATTGGTCCCCCTTGCAGGGGCTATCAGGGCACTCTCAGGCGAGCCCCGGCCGCTCGCCGCCGCCGGAGTACAGGGTGTCAGCGCACGGGCCGGGTCGGAACAGTGGCACGATTGACGCCGTGCGGGCGGCACCCTGTGGGGCGTGTCCGTTTCCATGGCACCAGAGGAGGTCGGGACACGTGGGCAGTTCGGCAGCGTTCGACGGGGGAAGGTCGTGGCCCGGGGTTCTCGGCACCCTCACCGCGGGCGGGGACCTCGATCCGGCGGAGGCCGGTTGGGCGATGTCCCGGATCATGGAGGGTGTCGCCACCGACGCTCAGATCGCCGCCTTCGGCGTTGCCCTGAAAATGAAGGGCGTCACGGGTCCGGAGCTCGATGCGCTGGCCTCGACCATGCTCGACTACTCCCGTCGGGTGCCCACTGATCGTCCCTGCGTGGACATCGTCGGTACCGGTGGTGACCGCCAGGGCACGGTGAACATCTCGACGATGTCCTCTCTCGTGGTGAGCGCCTGCGGAGTGCCCGTGGTCAAGCACGGCAACCGGGCGGCATCGTCCAAGAGCGGCGGTGCCGATGTGCTCGAGGCGCTCGGGGTGGCGATCGACCTCGGCCCGGAGGACGTCGGGCGGTGCCTCGACGAGGTGGGCGTGGCCTTCTGCTTCGCGCCCGTGTTCCATCCCGCGCTGCGTTTCGCCGCGACCCCCCGGCGTGAGATCGGGATCCCGACCGTCTTCAACATCCTCGGGCCTCTCACGAATCCCGCGGCACCCGCCGCGAACCTCATCGGCTGCGCCTTCGAGGGGCTGATGACGGTGATGGCGGAGGTGTTCGCGCTGCGCGGCAGGTCGGCGCTCGTGGTGCGTGGGTCGGACGGCCTCGACGAGATCACCATGACCGGTCCCACCCGGGTGCTGCGGGTCTCGGACGGTCATGTGGACGAGGATCAGGTCGAGCCCGCCGACTTCGGGATGAGCACCTGCTCGATCGAGGAGTTGCGGGGCGGGGACGGCGTCCACAACGCCGGGGTCGCCCGCGATCTCCTCGCGGGAGCACGGGGCCCGGTGCGCGATGCGGTATTGCTCAACTCCGCGGCCGCGCTGGTGGCCTTCGACGGTCTCGAGCGTGGTTCCGACCTGGTATCTGCCATGCGGGCCGCGGTGGACCGGGCCGCCGCGGCGATCGACGACGGCGAGGCGGCGCGGCTGCTCGAGAAGTGGGCCGGGTTCAGCGTGCGCTGACGAGTCCGGTCCCGCGGTGCTCGGCGGCGGCGCTCTCGGCCAGGGTCGCCCAGCCGGTCAGCG
>NZ_JAALDT010000471.1:0-2366 GCF_014144995.1 Dietzia sp. DQ11-71
TTCTCAGCCGTCATCGGGCCGTCGTCCCTTCTCCGCGTCGCAGTAGATACACGTCCATCACCCAGCCGTGCTCGTCGCGCAGCCGCTCGCGGTGCGCGCGCAGGTCCGGCAGGACGTCGCCCACGCGGCCCGCGACGAGCGTCTCGCCGGCGTCGCCGAGGTTCCCGCCCCACCAGATGTTCCAGTCGGCCAGGTCATCGAGCGGCAGGTCGCCGTTGAGCATCACCACCACGTTGTCGGCGCCGGCGGCCACGACCTCGCGCAGCCGGCGACCGGTGGTCACGGTGACCGTGCCGCCGATCTCGTGCAGGACCAGACGGTGGCGCGCGGCCAGGACCTGGAGCGCGGAGATCCCGGGCACGACCTCCACCTCCAGGTCCAGCGCACCGCGCTCGGCGATCCGGTCGAGGATCCTCAGCGTCGAGTCGTAGAACGCCGGGTCGCCCCACACGGGGATCGCCACGTCGCCGGGCCGGGAGGCCACGACGCGTTCCCAGGCCAGGGAGCGGGCCTCGTGCCAGTCCGTCACCACGCCGCGATACCCGGCGTCGGAGGAGGTCGACGACGACGAGCGGTCCCTCTCCG
The DNA here is from genome assembly GCF_014144995.1 of Dietzia sp. DQ11-71. Classification (NCBI taxonomy): domain Bacteria; kingdom Bacillati; phylum Actinomycetota; class Actinomycetes; order Mycobacteriales; family Dietziaceae; genus Dietzia; species Dietzia sp. DQ11-71. The sequence goes on from NZ_JAALDT010000471.1 coordinate 586, forward strand.
GATCGGGCACACCCACCAACTCGACGCCCGGCGCGTGGCGGGCGAGCAGCTGCGCGCGGAGATCGACCAACGGGTCGGCCGGGCCTTTGACGGCCGCGAGGGCGTAGTCGCTGGCGCGCAGGGCCCGGGCGGCCTCGACCGTGATCTGGTCGAGCCCGCCCGAGCCGATGCCCACGACCCGCACCCGCCTGCGGCCGGTGGGGAACTCAGTCACCGTGGGACTCCTCGAGATCGCCCTCCACGTCGAGGTAGACCTGCCGCATCCGATCCATGATGTCCGCGTCGGGCTCGGCCCACATCCCGCGGTCGGCGGCCTCGGAGAGCCGCTCGATCATCCCGCGCAGCGCCCACGGGTTGGACCGGCGCAGGAACTCCTGGTTGGTCTCGTCCAGGACGTACTCGCGGGCGAGCGAGTCGTACATCCAGTCGTGGACCACGCCGGCGGTCGCATCGAACCCGAAGAGGTAGTCCACCGTGGCCGCCAGCTCGAACGCCCCCTTGTAGCCGTGCCGCTGCATGGCCGCGATCCACCGCGGGTTCACCACGCGGGTGCGGAATACCCGCGTTGTCTCCTCCGCCAGCGACCGGGTGCGCACGGCATCAGGCGTGGTCGAGTCGCCCACATAGGCGCGCGGCTCGGCGCCGGTGAGCGCGCGGACGGTGGCGATCATCCCGCCGTGGTACTGGAAGTAGTCGTCCGAGTCGGCGATGTCGTGCTCGCGGGTGTCGATGTTCTTGGCCGCCACCGCGATGCGCCGGTAGTTGGTGCGCATGTCGTCGGCCGCGGGGACTCCGTCGAGGTCGCGGCCGTAGGCGTACCCGCCCCAGCGGGTGTAGACCTCGGCCAGGTCTCGGTCGTCGCGCCAGTTGCCCGCCTCGATGGTCTGCAGGATCCCGGCGCCGTACGAGCCGGGTGCGGAGCCGAAGATGCGGGTGGTGGCCCGGCGGTGGTCGGAGTGCTCGGTCAGATCGGCCCGCGTGTGGGCGGCGACGAAGTTGTGTTCGTCGGGCTCGTCCAGCTCGGCGACCATCCGCACGGCGTCGTCGAGCATCCCGATGACGTGCGGGAACGCATCGCGGAAGAAGCCCGAGATGCGCACGGTCACGTCGACGCGCGGGCGGCCCAGCTCCTCGGACGGGACCACCTCCAGACCCGTGACCCGGCGGGAGGCCTCATCCCACTCGGGGCGGACGCCCAGCAGGGCCAGGACCTCGGCGATGTCGTCCCCGGAGGTGCGCATGGCCGAGGTGCCCCAGATCGACAGCCCCACCGAGCTCGGGTACTCGCCGGTCTCGGCGACGTGCCGGTCCAGCAGCGAGTCCGCCATGGCCTGACCGGTCTCCCACGCCAGCCGCGACGGGACGGCGCGCGGGTCCACCGTGTAGAAGTTCCGGCCCGTGGGCAGCACGTTGACCAGACCCCGCAGCGGGGATCCCGAGGGCCCGGCCGGGATGAACCCGCCGTCCAGGGCGTGCATGACGGCGTCCAGTTCATCGACAGTGGCGGCCAGGCGCGGCACCACCTCACGGGCGGCGAACTCGAGCACCTGCGCGACCTCGTCGTCGTTGTCGCCGTCGTCGTTGTCGTCGTCGCTGTCGTCATCGCCCTCGGACGCGCCGTCACCCGCCCCACCTGCGGTGAGGCCCGCGGCGGCGAGAACGTCGGGCACCGCGGCGACGTCCCACTCCCGCGCGTCCATCCCCTCGACCAGCGCCTTGGCCAGCGCCTCGACCCGGTCGACCTCCTCGGTCGGCGCGCCCTCGGCCAGCCCGAGTGCGCG
>NZ_JAALDT010000472.1:0-1715 GCF_014144995.1 Dietzia sp. DQ11-71
GGTCCCCCGGCGGAGGCGCGTCGCGGCCGTGGAGCCGGGCGGCGGCGGCGGGGAGGCCCCGCCCCGGTCGACCGTCAGATCAGCTCGAGGCGACGCCCCATGTCGGAGACGAACACGCCGTTCGGGTCGATCCCCCGGCGGGTGGCGATCCACGAATCGATCCGAGGGTACATCGCGTGGAAGCGCTCGGCCGGGACGCGGGAGTCCTTGGCCGTGTACAGGCGGCCGCCCATCGACATGACCTTGGCGTCGAGTTCGTTGACGAACGTGTTGAGACGGCTGTTGATCGGGAAGTCCACGCAGACGTTCCATCCCTCCATGGGGAAGGACAGCGGTGCCTGGTTTCCCGGCCCGAAGAGCTTGAAGACGTTGAGGAACGAGTAGTGCCCCGAGCGCTGGATGTCGCCGATGATCTCCTTGAAACCCTCGACCTCGCCGGGCGGGACGATGAACTGGTACTGCAGGAATCCCTTGGACCCGTAGGCCCGGTTCCACTCGGAGAACAGGTCGAGCATGTGGTAGAACGCCGGCAGTGTCTTGATCTGGTTCCGGGACGTGACCCCGAGCCGGTAGTACACCTCGCCGATGGGGCCGAAGGTGTACTTGTTCGCGAGCCCGTTGGGGAAGACGTCCGGGAAGGTGATGAGCGGCTTGGCGTCCATCGCCAGGGGGTTCTTCGCCAGCTTGGGCGCGTATTCCTCGAGCTCGGCGAGGGTGGCCAGCGACCCGCGGGACACGGCGGCCCGGCCGAGCTTCGGCGGCGCGCTGATGGCGTCGAACCAGGCCGAGGAGTAGGTGTACTTCGACTCGGAACCGTCGGTGTGCAGGGCGATCGTCTCGTCGAGCGACCCGGTCTGATCGGTATCGGCCAGGAAGAAGGCGGTCTCGGTGCGGGTCATGGCGATCCACACCTTGAGGATCACGCCGGTCAGGCCGTTGCCGCCGACCGTGGCCCAGAACAGGGTGCCCTCCGGGTCGTCGGCGGTACCGCTCGGCTCCAGGGTCAGCACCCGGCCGTCGGCGACGAGCAGTTCCATGCGGGTGACGTGGTTGCCGAACGAGCCGGCCGAATGGTGGTTCTTACCGTGGATGTCGTGCCCGATCGCTCCGCCGACGGTGACCTGCCGGGTGCCCGGGAGCACCGGAACCCACAGGCCGAACGGCAGGGCCGCGCGCATGAGCTGGTCGAGGTTCACGCCCGCGTCCACCACGGCCAGCGCCTTCTCGGCGTTGAGCTCGTGGATGCGGTTGAAGTGGCTCATGTCCAGCACGAGACCACCGGAGTTCTGGGCGCTGTCGCCGTAGGAGCGACCGAGCCCGCGGGCCACCACGCCGCGGTGCAGGTGGGCGGGGCTCGACGCGTTGGCGTCGTTGACCGCCGCCACGGCTGCCGATATCTCCTCCACGGACCGTGGGGTGAGCACGTGGCTCATCGCGGGAGAGGTGCGCCCCCAGCCGGTGAGGCGCTTGAGTTCGGTGTCCAGGGCGGACTGGGCCGGGGAGGAGTTCTGGGCGGTGCTCACAGGGTCGAGGGTACCGCTCAGCGGCTCCCGACCCACCCCGCGACGGCCCCGGCGTGACGTCCGCAACGCCCCCGGCGCGCCCGACCGCTGGTGACGCTATCGGCAGCCGGTGGTGAACGGGACCCCGCGGGCGCGGTCGTCGACCCAGTCGAGCGCCGGGCCCACCGCGGTGTAGGCGGCCAGGATGTGCTC
>NZ_JAALDT010000473.1:0-8009 GCF_014144995.1 Dietzia sp. DQ11-71
GACCCCGAGGCGGGGTGGCTGGGCAGCGCTTGCTGCCGGGGCGGCTGCCCGGTCGGGGGCCGGCACCGCGGGCCGTGCGTCGGCGTCGGCGTCGGGGAGAGGTCGTGGGGCCACGGTGGAACCCTAGACCAGACTAGTTGTTAGGTGAGCCTTGCCTGTGTGGTTTGATCTGTATCCATGACCAGAATCTCACGCCGGCGCCGCTCGGTGCCCGCCCTGATCGCCATGGCCCTCGCCTCCGCGGTGGCCCTGTCCGCGTGCTCCGGCAGCAGCGACACTGCCGAGGCCTCCTCGGACGACGCCTACACCGTCACCCACGCGATGGGCGAGACCGTGATCGACGGGACGCCCGAGAGGGTCGTCGTCCTCGACTCCCCGCACCTCGACGCGCTCGTCGCACTCGGCCACACGCCCGTCGGGATCACCGAATCCGGCGCCGGCACCGGCGCCCCGCCGTACCTCGGCGACGTGGACGCCGAGATCGTGGGTCTGACCTCCGAGCCCGACATCGACGCGATCGCCGCGCTGGCCCCCGACCTCATCATCGGCGCCAAGGTCCGCCACGAGGCCATCTACGACGAGCTCTCCGGCATCGCCCCCACCGTGTACTCCGAGAACTCCGGCACCGACTGGCAGGAGCAGGCGCGGATCACCGCCGCCGCCGTCGGCGAGGACGACGAGATGGAGCAGCTCATCGACGACCTCGACACCCGCATCGCCGAGGTCGGTGAGCAGGTGGGCGCCGAGGGCACCACGCTGTCGATCGTCCGGTTCCGCCCGGACAACTTCCGCCTCTACGGCCCCGAGACGTTCTCCGGCTCGATCCTGTCCCAGATGGGCTTCGACCTGGGCGAGCGCGAGTGGAACGAGTACTCCATGGCCGAGCTCTCCCCGGAGCTGTACGAGCAGATCACCGGCGAGGTCGTGTTCTTCACCAACCCCGGCGGCGACCCGTCGGCCACGACCATGGCGACCGTGACCGGACTGTGGGGCGACCTGCCCGCTGTGAAGTCCGGCCAGACCTATGAGGTCGAGGACGAGACCTGGATGGTCGGCATCGGCGTCCTCGGCGCCGGCGAGATCCTCGACGACGTCCAGGAGATCCTGGGCTGATGCGCCCCACCTCCCTCGACCGTGATGCCCGCGCCGGCGCCCAGCTCGAGCGCGGGCGCGGGCTCACGGTGGAGGGGGCGCGGCTCGCCTACGAACGCCGGGTCGTGGCCACCGACCTCGACCTGGAACTGCCCGAGGACGCGTTCACGGTGATCGTCGGCCCCAACGCCTGCGGCAAGTCCACGCTGCTCAAGGCGCTGGCCCGGGTGATCGCTCCCGGCGAGGGGCGAATCCTGCTCGACGGACACGACCTGCACAAGCTGCGGACCAAGGAGGTCGCCCGCCGGATCGGGCTCCTGCCGCAGGGCGCCGTCACTCCGGAGGGGATCCGGGTCGACGACCTGGTGGCCCGGGGCCGACACCCGCACCACAGCCCACTACGCCAGTGGAGCCGCTCCGACGACACCGCCGTGACCGCCGCGATGGCCGCCACCGGCGTGTCCGATCTGGCGACCCGGTTCGTCGACGAACTCTCCGGCGGCCAGCGCCAACGCGTGTGGGTCGCCATGCTGCTGGCCCAGGAGACGCCCATCCTCCTGCTGGATGAGCCCACCACCTACCTCGACATCGCGCACCAGTACGATGTGCTGGACCTGCTCCGAGACCAGCACGAGAGCGGTCGCGCGGTGATCGCCGTGCTCCACGATCTCAACCAGGCCGCCCGCTACGCCACGCACCTGGTCGTGATGAAGGACGGCCGCGTGGTGGCCACCGGCGCCCCGGCCGAGGTCCTCACCGCCGAGCTGGCGGAGCAGGTTTTCGGGCTCCCGTGCCTGATCGCGGCCGACCCGGTGACGGGAACGCCCACCGTGGTCCCGCTCGATCGGCGTGGCCGGAGCTGAATCCGGAGCCACGGTGTTACCAATTCTTGGTATCGTTGCCGCATGGGTCAGAACACCTCCATCAGTTTGGACCAACACTTCATCGACTTCCTCGCTCGCGAGGTCGAGTCCGGGCGCTACCGTTCAGCCAGCGAGGTCGTCCGAGCAGGGCTCCGGCTCCTCGAGGACCACGAAACCCAGCTCGCCGCGCTGCGCCGCGCGCTCATTGCCGGCGAGGAGAGCGGTGCGCCGGAGGAATTCGACTTCGACGCGTTCATCGCGACCAAGCGAGCATGAAGAGCTATCGGCTCACCCCCGCAGCCCAGAGCGACTTGTACGAGATCTGGGATTTCACCCGGGAACGCTGGGATATCCAGCAAGCCGAGACGTACATATCGGAGATACGAGCGGCAATCGAACGCGTCGCCGAGGAGCCGGCGCGTGGACGCGACTGCGACGAGATCCGCCCCGGGTACCGTCGCTACGCGATCGGCAGCCACGTCGTGTTCTATGTGGAGACGGAAGGCACTGTGGATGTCATCCGGCTCCTCCACCAGCGAATGGATCCGTCCCGTCACGTGTGAGATAGACGGCTCCGGCGCCCGACCCGGCATCTGCGTCGGTGGGGCGGGCAGGTGACCTTGTCGTCGTCGTCGTTCTTGTCGTCGTCCTCGCCCCCAGTCTTACCGGTCCGGCTTGAGGCCGTTCTCGATGCCCCACGCGACAGCCTGCGCCCGGGTGGTCACGTCCATCTTGCGGTAGGCCGAACGCACGTAGGTCTTGACCGTGTTGAGCGAGAGGTAGCACTGCTCGGCGATCTGATCATTGGACAGCCCCTGCACGATCAGGCTGACCACCTCGGCCTCACGGTGCGAGAGGCCGGCCTCCTTGGCAGGCCACTTGTCGGGACCCATGATCGGCAGGCCCGTTCCCGTGAGGGTGACGCGGTTCCCGGCGGCGATCTGCTCGATGCCGCTCACCAGCTCAGGCGCGGTCAGGGACTTGGACAGGAACCCGTGGGCGCCCGCGTCGAGGCTGTCTCGGACCGCGGCCGGGTCCGAGGTGAACGAGTAGACGGCGACCGCCCCGATGGTCGGATCCTGCAGGAGGTTCTCGAGGCGGTCGTCCTTGCCCAGGGACGAGGCGAAGGAGTCGTACAGGGCCACGTCCACCGTGGCCGATCCGCTGGAGACCATCTCCTTCTCCACCATCTCGATCCGGTCGGAGTAGGGGGCCAGGAAGGCGTTCACCCCGGCGACGACGACGAGGTAGTCATTGACCACTGTGACCCTGATCGGCATGGGCAAAGCCTAGCAACGGATCACAACCGGCCGCGCCAGCGATTACACCCCTAAGGGTGAGGCGCGCCGGGGCGGTGTCGGTAGACAATTCGACGTTGATCTTCCGCCATCCGCGACAGGAGTACGAGTGCCACGGTTCAGGAATCTGACACCCACATCGGAGTACTGGGCCTGGAGGGACGACGGAGCGTGCGTCGGGGACCCCGACCTCTTCTACAGCGCGGAGGACGAGCCCAAGGGAGTGCGTCGTCGTAAGGAGGACGCCGCCAAGGCGATCTGCTCCGGCTGCGCCGTGCTCGAGACCTGCCGGAAGTTCGCGATCGAGGCCGGCGAGCTCTACGGCGTCTGGGGTGGGATGACCGAACTCGACCGGCACAAGCTCGCCGGGCGGCAGCGGACGGGGTGAGATGAGGGGTTCCAAGCTCACGCGAGCTACCCGGGCTGGGGTGGAGCTGCAGTCCTCGTACCGACCCGCCCCAGGTGAGGATGTAGGAACGTACCACGCACTCGCGTGGGAGTCTCGACATGGCCCACGACGCCTGCCCCACCCATAAACCACCCTCGGAACTGACACTGAAAGCTCGGAACGCTCTGGTTGGCGGCCTCGTCGAGTGCTCATAATTGAGCGATCGGTGCTGGTCTCGCCTGAGCAAACGCGATCAAAATCGACCTCGCTATGAGATCGGGGTGCGCGAGGCGGCGGTCGCCGCGCGGCGGAGGACGGCCGGTTCCGTGCCACCCGGTGACTGCGGGCCGGTACCAGCCGGCCCGCCACTTCCGCTGCCCGTTGTCTGAGACGTCGACGTCATGGGCATTGCTTGCCGTTGGCCCCGGCGCGCCAGCCTTGCGGCAGCGCTGCCGAGCTCCCGATCACGCGAGGGCTCAACGATGAGGTCGTCCAGTCACAGTTTGGCGGTATAAGGCCAGCGCGCAGCCGCGCGACCGGTGGCGATGACAACGACGTTGCGGCGGTGATCCAGAGTAGGGGTGCGCGCCGACTGATGTGTACTGCATGAGTGCGGGATGGATCGGCACTACTGCTAGAGGGCAGGGCCCTGAGGGGAAGGCATGCAGGAGCCGTCAGGACCTAGAAACGCCGGATCGCCGATGTCGGTCCGCCAAGCGGCGGTAACCGCTCGGCTAGTGTGGGATCTGTGAGTACCCATGAGCTCCGAGACGACGATGTCAACGTTTTGACGTCTTCGCCGCAAATCGAGTTGCCGGTGGAGAGTTATGCTGCCGCGCCGATCGTGGAAGCAATAATGTCCATCGAGGTTGAACCAAGACTGGGGCTTGAACTCGACTCTTTGGAACACGTATACGGCGATCAAGATACCTTCTCAGGCCCTACGGTGACCGCTGAAGCTGTCGGCGAAGTCCGTTACACACTTAGCGACCCCCCCACCGCCACCAGAGACGCGCATATTAAGGGCTACACGTTTGAATCAAGCGCCACGCCTTATTCGGAGGAAGGTGAGCACGTAGCGTTCTGTGGGGCGACTGAGTTCGTGTACTCCACCACTGAGAAATATTTGACCTGGGAGAGATTCCTCGCGCACGCCACGAATGCCCTTTCTAGCTATGTTGCGGCCGTCGCCCCACGCCGGATAGTAGCTGTAGGAATTAGGTACATTAATAAGATCGAACTCCCCGACAGAGTAACAGATATTCGCGACTACGTAAGAACCACTGTCGAGATCCCTTCCTTCCTGACGCAATCCGCGGTAGGATTTTTCGGCAAAATAGTCCTACCCATAGCGGAAGAGGGCACGGTCGCTATCACGACAGCCAGCCTGCCGCCGGATGGCGACGAGCCTGGCGGCGTTCAGGTTGTTTTGGATATCGACGCACGGCGGCCCGTTGTGATTGATGTTTCGGCGGAGAGGATGGGGGATCAATTGGTGGACGAGTTGGCCTCGCTAAGGGCGGTAAAGAACTATGCTTTTGAAGCCTCTATTACGGACGCTACAAGGAGTTTGATCCGATAATGACACTAACTGATAGGGCTGCGGGGATTTCGCACCTACCGTCTTCGGAAGATAAATTCAACTCCGCGTATAAGGCGATCTTGTCAGGCTCAGGAAGTCCCGGATACATGGCAATTCGATCGGCGCTAAGTGGTAGCGAAGCGCGCGCGGATGAATTCGCTAAGTCGGTAAGGCTTGTAGTCGCCAGCGAAAACGTCTTAGATTCCGAACTCAAAACGTTTGTTTCGCGAGTGCTCATTGAAAACTATGTGAACACTCTAGGCTCGGCGGGGTCCGATGAGCGGCTTACAGATGCTTCACTGGGTCCAGAGGTGCACGAGGGGGATAGAAAAGCTTCTGCGGTGGTGGCCGGTCGAGGCATGGAAGTCGATGACTGGAAAAAGATCGCCGGCAACTTAATTGCTCGGTTGTCCGTATATCGACGTTTGGTTGAAGAAAAAACGGGATCAATACCGAGCGAGCTACTTCCCGAGGAGGACGCGGTGGTTCACGACGCCGGTTTCGATGCCCGGCTGGAGGAAAGGCTAAGTAGCGACGATCATGTAGAGCGTCGCGCGTCGGAAGGATTTGCCTCGGTCGCGTTGGATGACGCTGGACGTATGGTCGAATACCGGCCAGACGGATCTACGGTCGTACTTGACTGGTGAATCCGCGCCTAGACTTGGTCGTGGGTTGCAACGGCGCGGGTAAGTCGACACTAGTCGATCGACAATTGCAGCCGCTACTGGGTGTGCCGTTTGTAAATGCGGACGAGATCGCTAAACGCAAATGGCCGACAGACCAAGAGTCGCACTCCTACGAAGCAGCAAAGGTCGCGGAGTTAACTCGGAACCAGCTTATTGTGCGCCGCAGGTCATTCATTGCAGAAACGGTCTTTTCGCACCCGTCGAAGCTCGAACTAATTGATCGTGCCCGCGACGCGGGTTTCCGAGTGGTCCTCCATGTATTGATGGTGCCCGAACAGTTTGCAGTCGAAAGGGTCCGTCTGCGCGTGAATAGTGGCGGCCATTCTGTTCCCGAAAGCAAGATCCGTGAGCGTTACCACCGTGTGTGGCCTCTTGTTCAAGCTGCCATCCCACGCTGTGGGCAGGCAACGGTATACAGCAACGAGCGCTCAAAAACGCGCGTGGTTGCGCAATATATCAATGGCATACTTGTGGACGAGCCTGATTGGCCAGATTGGACTCCGGCAACGCTCTTGCGTGGTTCGCGAGAGCTGTAAATCGCCAAATGGTCGGCGCAGGCTGGCTGGTTGACCTTGTATTCGCCGCAGTCGTGATTGCTCCCTCGAGCGGCCTGGTTGTAGCCCGAAACCGCCGCTTCCTTTCTCTGCTCGTTGGTGGACGCGCATTGACGAAAAAAGTTCCCTGCCGCGGCCGGAGTGCCAACCGGCCGTGCAGTGACCGCCCATCCCGTCAGTTCCGCCTTCCCAATGCTTGGGGGCGGACGCGGGAGAGCCGTCGTCGTCGGTGCAGTTCCCTTATCAACCTTCCGTAATCGATCCTTCACCCGCGTCCCGGTGTGCGTTAGCGTGGAGCCGAGCCTGTGAGTCGAGACCGTCCGAGCGGACGCGGGGGAGTGACCATGACGCGCCCATCGATCCGAGGCGGCGTCGCACTCGCCGTCGCAGTACCCGTGCTTGCGCCGGCCGCGTGCAGCCCGCAATCGACCGAGCCTCCTGTAGTGGAGCGGGATACCATCCGCGCCCTGGACATTGTCGAAGGCAAGCAGGACGAACCCATCGAGCTGGCTGTGGACGGCGGCGCCGACGGGGTGACGGTGACGCACCGCAGTATCACCCTCGCGCCCGGGGTCGGCACCGGTCGACACTGCCACCACGGACAACTGGTCGTGGTTGTGGAGCAGGGCGAACTCACCCACTACGCCGACGCCCACCCCGGCGGCGTACACGTCTACCGCGCCGGCGATTCGGTGGTCGAAGACCCTTGGTACGTGCACGAGACGGTCAATGAGGGGTCGGAGGACCTGGTGGTGATGGTCACCCACTTCACTCCGGAGGGGATGCCGACGGAGGAGACGGATCTCGCGAAGTGTGAGCAGTAGGCAGCCGGTGTGACCAGCGACCCTCCTGCCCGGGTTACGCGTAGACCGGCGCCCACGCCGGGTCGGGGGACCGGACCTCGAGGTACGCGGTGGCGGAGTCGGTGTACGCCAGGACGAACGCCACCAGGTGGGCCCCGAGCAGCACCCACGCCGACCACAGGGTGATGTCCCAGAGCGCGGTGACCAGCGTGAGGCCTGCCGCGATCGTTAACAGCGCCCGCGCCCACCGCTCGCCGTCGCGCAGTTTCACCGCGGCCACCACCTGCAGGACTATCGCCGACACCATGCCCATCGCGATGATCGCGCCGATCCATGCGACCCCCGGGGCGGCGGTCGACACGTCCTCGGGGCCGCCGAGCGGCACGACGAACCCGAACAGGTCGGTCGCCGCCAGCACGCCTGTGATGGTGAGCGTGCTGAACAGGCCGCAGAACAGCCAGATCCACGACGCGGCGGTGACGGTCGACGGGCGGGTCATGCGGTTACCTCTCCACGAGAACGGAACAGATTGCCTATAGCGTGTACCGCCGCAGACAGGTGTCGATAGAGTGCGTCACACCTGATTTTTTCGGCGCAGCGAGGAGGGTCCCGTGCCCGCGTGGAACACGACCCGTGCGGCGGTGCGGTCCGACACCGTGGCACGCGCGACCGCGCGATGTGCCGACACGCGGCGCGGCGTGCTCGTGGTGGGGCCTCCGGGCGCAGGCGCCAGCCGGTGCGCG
>NZ_JAALDT010000474.1:0-6945 GCF_014144995.1 Dietzia sp. DQ11-71
CCGCCAAACGAACCTGCGAAATCCCGCCAAACGAAGGTGAAAGTCACAGCCGATGCCATCATGCAACGGCTCAGCGCCGTCGGCCTGCGCAGTGGTGACGTTTGCCTTGCCGTCAGCGAGTCGGGCTCGAATGCGCTGACGATCGCGGCCGCTCGAGAGGCCAAGGTCGCGGGCGCATCAGTCATCGGCCTCACCGCCTTCGCCCGCACGGCACTGGCCGAGCTCGCTGACGTAGCGCTCATTGCCGGCGCGACCTATCGCTGGGACCTCGACCGTGTCGGCGGGAATATCGTTCAGACCGTGCTGCTGAGCAGCTTGCACTCGGCCGTGATCGGCAGAGTCCAGAAGGCGCCGAAAGTCTCTGATCGCTACATCGAGACGGTGGCCCAGTTGACGATCGAGGAACCAGGGGAGCCGCCTGCGCCCTGATCCAGCAGTATCACCTGTACACCAGCCACTCCGCTTCGTCTCCATACGACTCGACTCCATCGGACGGCCCACGAGCATCTCGTGGGCCGTCCTGCTGCGTCGGCACTAGGGGCACCAACACTCCCGCGGTCGAGGCCGCAGGTTCATCCCGAACAGGCACCCCATTCTTCTGCGTGTCGCTCTGGATTAACGTTCCGCGTTCACACTCTTCTATGTAACAACCTTGCAAGAAGGGATGGCACAGACATGAGCTCGATCGACATCGCAGGCCTTACGCGTGTATTCAAGGGCAGCACGGCCGTGAACGCCGTCGATCTACGGATCGACGACGGAGAGTTCTGCGTCCTACTTGGCCCCTCCGGCTGTGGTAAGACCACGCTGCTGCGCATGATCGCCGGCTTGCTTGAACCAACATCGGGGACGATAGAACTAGACGGTGCCGACATCACCGATGTCCCTTCCAAGAAGCGCGACATCGCCATGGTGTTCCAGAGCTACGCCCTCTATCCGCATCTGAGCGTCGAAAAGAATCTTCGATTCCCCCTAACGCAAGCGCGAAAGGTTGACGGTACGAGGCTCTCCGGTGACGAGATGGCAGAGCGAGTCAACCAGGTTGCTGCATCGCTCGAGATCGATATGCTCCTTGACCGGCTGCCCAAACAGTTGTCCGGCGGGCAACGACAGCGAGTGGCGTTAGGGCGGGCGCTTGTCCGTAATCCGAAGGCGTTCCTGATGGACGAGCCCCTGTCGAATCTCGATGCGTCGCTGCGCACGCAGACCCGACAAGAGCTCACCAGTCTTCACCGACGTCTCGGCGCGACCTTCGTCTATGTGACGCACGATCAGGTCGAGGCGATGACCATGGCCACGAAGATCGTCGTCATCAACAAAGGAATCATCGAGCAGGTCGGCTCCCCGCTCGAGGTCTACGACCGTCCTGCATCGACGTTCGTCGCGAAGTTCATCGGTTCTCCACCGATGAATCTGATCCCGGCGACGGTCACGTCCGTTGCGGGGACCGTCCGTGTTGAAGGAGACGGGTTCGCTGCCGACCTGTGGGCCGGGACCACAGCTGAGATCGACGTGCTGCTGGGCGTTCGACCTGAGCACATCCGAGTCCTGGATCATCACGATCCGACTGCGGCGCTCAGGCTTCCGCTTCTCGTCAGCAACGTCGAACAGCTCGGCAACGAGACGATCGTGTACGGACGCGTGGCAGATTCCGACATCTGCATTCGCGGTGAGCGCCGCAACGATCTCCGACCGGGCGACGCCATCGAGATCGGCCTGGAGCTTGTCCATGCGCACTTGTTCGACAGCGCGTCCGGTCGACGGCTCGAGTGGGTCGCCGACGATCCGGCCGCGTCGAAGCGGGCGAGATCCGTTGAGCCTGACCAGAGGCAGGTCGTCGGCGTCTTCTGACGGTCGTCCGCTATTCGGAAACTGTTCGCTCCATCACATGTGTGCCCACCTGCACTTCGACAACTTCCCCATTTTATTCGATGAAAGGTCAGCTTCATGCGTTCACTACCTCGGCGATCTCGCTCATCCCGTCACGTCCGCGCCGCTCTGGTTATCACTGCGATGTCGAGTCTCGTATTGTCCGGCTGCGTGACGGCCGGGTCGAACACACCCGCAGCTCACTCCGAGGGCGGCCAGTTAGTCGAGCTCTCCGAAGACGACCAGGTCGAGATCGTATTCGAGTCCTACAACCTCTCCGGGCAGGGAATGTGGGGCGACACTATCGCCGGCCTCATCGACTCCTTCGAACAGGAGCACCCGAACATCACTGTGGTCGGGCAGGGCGTCGACTCTGGGAATGCCACCTCGTCGGTCCAGCAGCAAGTGCTTGCCGGGGATCCGCCCGATATCGGACAGATGGTCTTCGATTCGATGGCGTTCTCCGCTGAATCGCTCGGCGGCGCGAACCTCTCTGAACTCGTCGGACAAGAGAAGCTTGACGAGCACTTCGGTGGCAAGTACCCGTTTCACCCGCGGGCTAAGGTGCTCGCCGACATAGACGGGGCTACGTACGGACTGCCCTATGTGTTCTCGACCCCCATCCTCTGGATCAACGAAGACCTGATCGAGGAAGCGGGCATGGATCCCGAGACCATCGACACGAGCACGTGGGAATCTGTCGCCGACATCGCGGACCAAGTCACCGAACACACCGGTCGGCCCTCACTGTCCAACGCCTGCGTGCTGACCACGGGACGCTGGTGCATGCAATCGATGTTCCTCTCCAACGGCGCCCAGGTGCTCTCCGACGATCGCTCAACGATCGAGTTCGGCTCCGACGCCGCGGTGGACACCGTCGATGTGTTCAAGACGATGTACGAGGACGGAATCCTCAGCAACGAGGACGAAATGTCCCAGTACGACACCTTCGCACGTGGCGACACCTATGCCTTCCAGGTGACCTCGTCTGCTCTGCAGTCCAGCTTCATGCAGGGCGCGGAGGGAAATGACTGGACCCTCGATACGCGGGTGCTTCCGCAGTTCGGTGAGCAGCCTGCGGTACCCACCAACTCCGGTTCCGCTCTCGTGATGTTCTCCCAAGACCCCAAGAAGCAGGCGGCAGCGTGGGAGTTCATGAAGTGGATGACCTCCCCTGAGGCGTACGAGCAGATCACCACGGGAATCGGGTATCTGCCTCTCCGTTCTTCCATGACGGAAGAAGGTGGCCCGCTGCACGACTTCGTTGAGGCCAATCCGCTCGTCAAGCCGAACCTGGAGCAGCTCGACGAGCTATCGCCATGGGTTTCCTATCCCGGGGATCAATTCGCGCAGATCGATGAACTCCTGGGCACCGCGATCGAGGACTCGGTCTTTCAGGGAGCCGACCCCGCTCAGCGACTTCCGGAGACCGCAGAACGCTCACAGCAACTCCTAGAGAGGTGAACCACGCAATGACCTCCACCGACTCGCCCTCCGGCTTCACAGTTCGTCCGCCGCTGCCCGTCACCAGCTCCAATAACTTCCGTGACCTCGGTGGCACTCCGCTATCTCGCGGAGGTGTGGTCAACTCCAACCAGGTATTCCGCGCGGACGCGCTTCACAAGGTTGATGACGTCGGGCGCGCACTCCTGCGCGACCTCGGGATCTCAAGGATCGTCGACCTCCGTCGCACCGATGAGCTCGACGAGATGCCCAGCGCCGTCGACCGCGAGACCATCGAAATCGTGCACACTCCGATACTCTCCGATGCTGCAAGCAGCCATCAGTTGATGCTCGGTGAGAATCTCGATCTGGCTGGCATCTACGACATGATGATCGACACCCGCGGTGCCAACTTGGCCCGGGCGCTCACGCAAGTGGCGACCGCTCCCGGGCCCGTGGTGTTCCACTGCACAGCGGGCAAGGACCGCACGGGAGTGCTCGCCGCACTCATCCTCGAAGTCGTTGGCGCCGACCGCCAGGCCATCGTGGCTGACTACTCAGCCACTGCGGTCAATCTCGCCGGCGACTGGGCCGAGACGATGCTGGCCAGTCACGATGTCCCGTCGCTGGCAGCCGCCGGTGTCGACATCGTCACGATCATCACACAGAGTCCGGCGCCGCTCATGGAGGCGCTGTTAGAGCGACTCGACCGCGAATACGGCGGCGCTGAGGAATACCTGAAACTGCACGGACTCAGATCTGACGATCTGACAGCCCTGCGGACCAAGCTCACCGGCTGAAACGACCGAAGCGAGAGACAGTGCTCACGACCACGTTGGTGCCACTACACCCCAGCACCCCCAGCCACACGACCCATCAATCGAGCGCGACAGTCCCCACCGTGATCGGCTCGCTCAGCAAGACTGCGAACGCAGAGAGTGGAAAATCAGCGACGATCGTCGCCAGCGGGACGGTCCGCTGATGTTCTCAACCGTCCCGCCCCCGTCGAGCTACCCAGAAGAGCAGCAACTCACCGGTTCCTCGCGGGCGGTGGAATCAACCCGCAAGACCGCTGCTCGGACCCCGCACCTGCTAACCCCGCGCGGCAATTCAAATCTCGGCGACCATAAAACGAGAAAGTCACCATCTCAGCGGCTCTCACCCTATCTATACCTGCTCCCAGCCATGGCCATGCTTATCCTGTGGACATATTGGCCGCTGGTCCAAACCTTTGAGCTGTCATTCTATGACTGGAACATGCTGCCGAACACACCTCGCGAGTTCGTCGGCGTGGACAACTACGCAGATGTCATCGCTCTCCCGGAGATGCGACAAGCAGTGCGGAACACCGTAGTGTACACCGCCGCATTCGCAGTGTTCTCTCTCGTCCTGCCGCTCCTCATCGCCTTACTTTCACAACAGGTCCGAGGCCGCTGGAAGACCTTCTACCAAGCGCTCATCTTTGTCCCATTCCTCCTCACGCCGGTGGCCACGGCTGCTGTCTGGCGTTGGCTGTTCGCGCCGAACGGAGGCACGATCAATATCGCACTGAGCGCTTTCGGAATTGAGTTGGGCAATGTACTCCGCGATCCAGGTCTAGCTATCTGGGCGATCATCATCATGGTCGGTTGGCAGATGCTCGGCTTCGGTGTTCTCGTGATCTCGGCAGGGCTCGCCGGCATCAGTCCCGAATACAGTCAAGCCGCTGGCCTAGATGGAGCATCGGCGATGACGGTGACCAGGAAGGTCACACTGCCGCTGCTGTCACCCACCCTCGTGTTCCTCGGACTCATGACCGTGCTGCTGGCGGCCCAGTGGACCTATCCGATCATCGACATCCTCACCCAGGGCGGGCCGTCGAATAGCTCGACGAACATCTACTACATCCTCTATCAGTTCGGATTTCAGAACTTCGACTCGGGATTATCGTCTGCGGCAGGCGTGCTGTTCTTTATCGCCTTCGGCGCGATCGGCGCCCTCTACATGTGGATGACTCGAAAACTCAGCTTCCACGATGACTGAACCCCGAAATGACCCGGAAGGCGTCTCGCATGTCATTCGTTCTCGAAACATCAGCCCCGGTCGACCCGCACGCAGCGGTGCGGCCCCGCATCCGTCCATCCATATTGGAATCACGGACTACGGCAGCGGAAGACGATCCCAATGACTCCCTAAAGAACCGGCAGAATACCGACTCTGACCTACCCGTGGGGGCACGCAGCGTTGGAGGAATCGCCATCGGCCACGTGATACTGGCCGTCGCCGCGATCTGTAGCATTTTCCCCGTCTATTGGCTCTTTGCCACAGCATTCCGACTTCCAGAAGACCAGCTTTCGCAGAGTCTTATTCCATGGCCGATAAGCATTCAGAACTTCATCGACGTCACGGACCAAATCCCGATTCTCTGGATGATGTGGAACACGTTGGTCATGGCGACTGCTCTCACGGTGTTCCAGTTGTTCACCTCTATACTCGCCAGCTACGCATTCGCCAGATTCGACTTCTACGGAAAATCGGTAGCCTCGTTCCTCTTCATAGGATCATGGCTAGTACCCTTCCAGATCACGATGATCCCGAACTATCTCATGGTCTCCCAGCTGGGACTCCTCAACACGGTCGCTGGTGTCGTCGTACCTAACCTCGTATCGGCATTCGGTGTGCTCATGCTCATGCAGCACATGCGCTCCTTCCCCGGCGAGCTTCTCGACGCCGCCAAGGTCGATGGACGAAACTCCTGGCAGACTCTGTGGAGCATTGTCGTACCCAACATGAAACCCGCACTTGCAGCACTCGCGATCATGCTATTCATCACGGCTTGGAACGATTACCTTTGGCCATCGCTGATCATGCGCCAGTCTGATGCCCTAATCCAAGTTGGCATCCGCTCATTCCTCACCGCCGAGGGAAACAATTGGGGTGCGGTCATGGCAGCTGCGGGGATGGCCTGTATACCCGTGTTCCTGCTCTACATCTTCTTACAGAAATACGTCGTCGCAGGTTTCGTTCGTTCCGGCATGAAGTGAAGGAACGCTCCAGATAGGCGCAAGGCGTGCCTCCTTTGACGACCCTTCCGGATCCGAAGTGCCTAGCGGCGGTTCATCGGTGAGGCGGTGAGACGGGAGTCGACCACCCGGCATGTCACATCGTCTGTGTAAGAGACCGGTCAGTTAGCCCCGCTGCTGGGTCATCAGAGTGGGAGCCGGTTGGGGAATTGCACCGCAAAGGCGTTGAGCGCTAGGCCACTCTGGGTGCCGGCGCCGAGCTGGACACTGCGGGTGGTCTCAATGTTCCGGCGGGATGGCTACGACGCACCTGACTGATCCGCGCCACGAGCGCTATCGCGCAGCGAGTCCAGGACTTCACGCAGCGTGTCCGAGGTTGCCTCCGCCCGGACCCGTGCCCGGTCGGACTCCTCGGCCTTGGTGCGTGCGACGGCGGCGTCCTGGCGCGTTTCCTCGAGCTGGCCGCGCAGCTGCTCGAGCTCGCCGCGCATTCCCTCGAGCTCGCCGAGTGCTCGGTCGCGGGACGCGACCGCCTCGTCACGCTCTGCGGCAGCCTGCTCGGCCGCCTCCAGGGCGTGGGCCTCACCCGCGCGAGCAGCATCGAGCGCCACCGCGGTCGCCTCGTCCGCCT
>NZ_JAALDT010000475.1:0-1272 GCF_014144995.1 Dietzia sp. DQ11-71
ACACGAGAGAACGAGAGAACCCATGATCACCTTCACCGACGCGCTGGTCCTGCCCGTGTCCGCGGACCCGGCCGCGCCTGCCTGGTTCCACGGCTGGGTCCACGTGGACGACGCCGGCATCATCGCCGGACTCGGCCCCGGCGACCCGCCGCCCGGCCTGCCGGGCGAAGTCCACGACCTCGGCGGCGCCATCCTGGCCCCCGGGTTCGTCTCCGCGCACAGCCACCTGTTCACCGCCGGGATGCGCGGCACCGCCCCCGACGACACGCTCTACGGCTGGGTGTCGACGCTGGGCGAGATGATGGTCGGGGCGGAGGCCGAGGATCTGTACTGGTTCACCCTCGCCGGCTGCCTGGACTTCCTGCGCAACGGTGTGACCAGCGCCTACAACTTCACCCAGAGCCGGGTCGTGGCGGTGTTCGACCACGCCTCCTCGACCCTGGTCGCCGAGCGGGTCCACGACATCGACTTCCTCACCCGGCAGATCGACGCCCAGGCCGACTCCGGGCTCCGCTGCGTCACCTCCACCCGCCTCGACGACGAGCAGCTCCCCGAGGCCGAGTGCTTCGACGCGTTCGCCCACGTCACCGAGCACCGACTGCGCACCGTTCCCCGCGAGCTGGACCTGGGCGGGTCGGTGTTCGGGTCGGTGCAGTGGTCGTCGTCGCCGGTCACCGCTGAGCGCGAGCGCCACGCCATGCACACCCACGGCGTGGGCAACCAGGCGCACTTCGTCGAGACCGCCGAGCAACTCGAGGTGCAGCGGGCCAAGTTCGACTGGTACGACCGCGCCGGGGTCCTGGGCCCCGACTTCGCGTTCGGCCACTTCGTCCACCCCACCGACCACATGGTCCGCCGGGTCGCGGAGACCGACTCCGCCGTGATCTGGCAGGCCACCTCTAACGGCCGGCTGGGCTCGGGCATCGCCGACATCACCCGGTACCGGGACGCGGGCATCCGCGTGGGGATGGGCCTGGACGACCTGTCCTGCACCGACGTGTCCGACCCGTTCCAGAACATGCGGATCGGCCTGTACACCCAGCGCGCCGTCCACTGCGACGCCGCGGTGCTGGCCGCCCGCGAGGTCCTGCACATGCACACCCTGGGGGCCGCGGACGCCCTTGGCCTGTCCGACCGGGTGGGCAGCGTGGAGGTGGGAAAGCACGCGGACCTCGTCGTCGTCGACCCCACGTCCCCGGCCACCGGACCGATCTGGGACCCCGTCGCCACGTACGTCCTGGCGTGCTCGCTGCGCAATCTCACCCACGTCTA
>NZ_JAALDT010000476.1:0-6660 GCF_014144995.1 Dietzia sp. DQ11-71
CCGATCAGGCCGCCGAGCAGGTCTTCGCCGTTCTCGGGGAACTCAAGGGCGGCGCCATGAAGGTCGGCCAGGCCCTCAGCGTGTTCGAGGCCGGGATGCCCGACAAGTACGCCGAGCCGTTCCGGGAGGCCCTCACCAAGCTCCAGGCCGAGGCACCCCCCATGCCCGCCGCCGAGGTGGAGAGAGTCCTCGACACCCAACTCGGGCTGCGCTGGCGTGAGCGCTTCGCCGAGTTCGACGGTGACGCCGCCGCGGCCGCCTCCATCGGGCAGGTCCACCGCGCCGTCTGGTCCGACGGTCGGGAGGTGGCCGTCAAGATCCAGTATCCCGGCGCCGATGAGGCCCTCCGCTCGGACCTGCGGCAACTCCGGCGACTGGCTCCCCTGTTCCGGCCGCTCAACCCCGGTACCGACATC
Organism: Dietzia sp. DQ11-71; assembly: GCF_014144995.1. Lineage (NCBI taxonomy): Bacteria > Bacillati > Actinomycetota > Actinomycetes > Mycobacteriales > Dietziaceae > Dietzia > Dietzia sp. DQ11-71. Next base: position 417 of record NZ_JAALDT010000476.1, read on the forward strand.
AGGGGCATCATCGATGAGCTCTACGACAGCACCGTGAGCGAACTCGACTACCGCGCGGAGGCCGACACCCAGCGGGTGTTCTCGGCCGCCTATCGCGACGATCGCCTCGTCCGGGTGCCCTCCGTGCTGGCCTCGTCGCCCAAGGTGCTGGTCACCGAGTGGGTGGACGGGCGGGCCCTGAGCCGGATCTCCAGCGACGGCACCCCCGCAGAGCGCAACCGGGCCGGCGAGCTCCTCACCGAATTCCAGTTCAGTTCCCCCACCCGTGCCCGGATGATGCACGGCGATCCCCACCCCGGAAATTTCCTGCTCGCCGATGACGGTCGACTGGTGGTCCTGGACTTCGGCGCGTCGATCCCCCTGCCCGAGGGCGTGCCGGAGGTTCTCACCTCCATGATGCGGCTCGCCCTGGCCGGTGATTCCGAGGAACTGGTCCGGTTGATGACCCGGGCCGGATACGTCGGCCGGAACGGCCTCGACCCCGCCGACGCGATGGCGTTCCTGAATCCTTTCGTCGAGCCGATGCGCGAGCCCGTGTTCCACTTCAGCCGCGCGTGGATGCAGAGCATCATGTCCGTCTACGGTGACGTGTCGGGGCGGGAGTTCCGGACCTCCCGCTCGTTCACCCTGCCGCGCGAGTACGTCCTGATCCACCGGGTGCTGTCCGCGTCGGTGGGCATGCTGTGCCAACTCGAGGCGTCCGCCCCGTACCGAGAGATCGTGCAGCGCTGGATGCCGGAGATCTTCCCCGACGAGGGCTGACCGGCCCCGGGCTCGGGGACCCTCCCGCGCGGGGCGGGTTCAGGTGGCGCGGATCAGTTTCAGCACGTCGTCGCCGTACTCGCTCAGCTTGTGCGCCCCGATCCCGCCGATCCGGCCCAGTGCGCGGGTGTCGGCGGGCCGCTCCCGGGCGATCTGGGCGAGCGTGTCGTTGGTGAACACCGTGTAGGCGGGTTTGCCGATCCGATCCGAGGTCTCCTTGCGCCAGTCCCGCAGTCGTTCGAACAGGCCGGTATCGACCTCCACCGAGCATTCCGGGCACAGCCCGAGCGCGCGGTGCATGGGCCCGGTGAGCTTCTCCCCGCACCCGCGGCACCGTCCCTTGTCCGAGGTGTCGGTGAACCCGCGCGGTCCGACCGGGGACTGGGCCGGGCGAACAGGGTCGAGGAAGCGGCTGGGGCGTCGGCTGGCCCGGCCACCGGCGCGTCGACTCCGACTCCACGACACCGTCAGGTGCTCGCGGGCGCGGGTGACGCCCACGTAGAGCAGGCGCCGCTCCTCCTCGATCGCGTCCGGTCCGGCGTTGATCGCGTGGCTGATCGGCAGACTCCCCTCGTGGACCCCGATGAGGAACACCGCGTCCCATTCGAGGCCCTTGGCGGCGTGGAACGACGCCAGCGTCACACCCCGCTCGTCCGGGGCGTGGCGTGCCGCCGCGCGTTCTCGGAGCCCCGCGACCACCGGCAGCAGGCCCTCGCGAGCCTCGGCCGTGGCGATCTCCTCCGCGAGACCCACCAGCGAGTTCAGTGAATTCCAGGTCTCCCTGGCCTGGGCACCGGACGGCTCGGCGGCGGTGAGACCGAGGGGCTCGAGCGCCTGCCTGATGACGGCGACGATCTCCGTGGGGTCCGACAGCTGGGAGTACGCCTGCGCCCGCGCCTCGTCCGAGCCGTCGATCAGTCGGTCGATCGCCGACATGGCCCGACGGACCACCGGCCTCTCGAAGAAGCCCTCTCCCCCCTTGAGCCGGTATCCGATCCCGGCCTCGTCCAGGGCCGCCTCGACCCGCTCGGACTGGGCGTTGATGCGGTACAGCACCGCGATCTCCGAAGGGTCCATCCCACCGTGGACGAGATCGGCGACGGCCCCCGCCACCGCCTCCGCCTCGGCGTCCTCGTCGGGGTACTCGGCGAGGACCGGCTCGGGGCCCGGCGGCCGCATGCCCCGCAGGGTGAGCCCGGCACTGCGGAAACGGCCGCTGCCGGCGCCGATCACCGCATTGGCCAGGTCCACGACCTGAGGCGTGGAGCGGTAGTCGGACTCCAGGCGCACGACGGTGGCACCCGGGTAGCGGTCCGCGAACCCGAGCAGGAAGTCCGGTTCCGCGCCGGCGAACGAGTAGATGGTCTGGTTGACGTCACCGACCACCGTCAGGTCGTCCCTCCTGCCCAGCCACGCGGTGAGCAGCCGTTGTTGGGCCGGGGTGACGTCCTGGAACTCGTCGACGACGAAGCAGCGGTAGCGGTCCCGGAACTCCTCGGCGATCGCCGGGACCCCTTCGACGAGTTCGGCCATGTGGCTCAGGAGATCGTCGAAATCGAGCATCCGGACCGGCCCGGAGACCTTGAGGTCCTCGTACGCCCGGAACGCGCGCGCGACCTCGGGGGCCGGCACCGGCAGGTCGCGACCCAGCGCGACGGCCTGCTCCGCGTACGTGTCCGGGGTGAGCAGGCTGGACTTGGCCCAGCCGATCTCGGTCAGCACGTCCCGGATGGTCTCCGTGGCGGGGTCCAGGCCGACCCGGCGTACCGCCTGGGCGACCGCGCGGAACTGCCCGTCCAACAGCTGCCAGGGTTCCTCCCCGTAGACGCGTGGCCAGAAGTACGACAGGTTCCGCAGGGCGGCCGAGTGGAAGGTCCGGGCCTGTACGGGTCCCGTCCCGGCGTCCGCGACCCCCAGCCCCGCCAACCGCATGCGCAGCTCCCCGGCGGCGCGGGCGGTGAACGTCACCGCCAGCACCTGGTCACCGCGGACGTGCCCGGTCGTGACCAGGTGGGCTATGCGCCGGGTGATCGTGCGGGTCTTGCCGGTCCCGGCGCCGGCGAGGATGCACACGGGGCCCCGCGGGGCCAGCACGGCACGACGTTGCTGCGGGTCGAGACCCTCGAGGGCCGACTCCGCACCGTCTCCCCGTCCGCGCCGCATGTCACTCACGCACCCATCGTGGCATCCGCCTCCGACATCGCGTCCGCGGCCTCCCCCCGGGGATGATTCCCGCGGTCGTGCGCGTTACACCCCGTCATGAGCGATGTGACGATGAACGACGATGCCGGCGCCCTGACCCTGTACACCACCACGTGGTGCCCCTTCTGCACGCGGCTCAAGAAGCTGCTGGACGAGAAGGCGATCGGCTACACCGAGGTCGACGTGGAGGCGGACGCCGATGCCGCCGCTTTCGTCGAGAGCGTGAACGGCGGCAACAGGGTCGTCCCGACGGCGCTGTACTCGGACGGCACCACCGCCACCAATCCCCCGGCCTCGCAGGTGCGCGCCAAGCTCGCCGAACTCGCCGGGGCCTGACGCGCGCGTCCGGGCCCGGGGGCGACGCCGGGCACCGGCGCCCTCAGGCGTCGGTGTCGCCGTCGACCGCTGCGACCCAGGACTGCAGCATCACGTGCGCGATGGAGACGGCCGGCGCCACCATGAGGTCGCCACGGCCGGCCAGCGCGTCACGGACCCGGTCGACGTCGAACCACGCGGCCTCACTGATCTCCTCGTCCTCGAGCACGATCGGAGCCTCCGGGTCGCCGATGGCGTGGAATGCGACCATGAGGGACCGGGGGAACGGCCAGGGCTGGCTGCCCAGGTAGCGCACGCGGTCGACGACCACGCCCACCTCCTCGGCGACCTCTCGCCGGACGCAGCCCTCCAGGGACTCGCCCGCCTCGACGAAACCGGCGACGTGCGAGTACATGCCCTCGGGCCAGATCGGCTGGCGGGCGAGGAGCACGCGGCGTCCCCCGTCGTGGACCAGGCAGATCACGGCGGGGTCGGTCCGTGGGTACTCGAGGCCCCCGTGGAACGGGTCCTCGATCGCCCACCCGGCGTCGACACGGCGCGGATGGTGGGTGCGTTCGCGTCCGCGGACGTTGTCGCGATGCCACCCGAGTAGGGCCATGGCCTGGGAGGCCAACGACCCGTCACCCTCGACGAGGTCGGCCCCGCACGAGCGGAGCGACGTCACCGCGGGCTCGGCGGGGAGCTCGTCGACCGGGACCGCCCAGATGTGCCGGGCGTCCTCGGTCCTCCCGAGGAACACCGCCTCCTCGGGGAGGGAGTCCGCGAGGTCCAGGGCGGGCTCCAGGCGGATCCGCTGCCGATCACCGCGTGCCGGCTCGATCGCGAACCTGTTGCGACGGTCCACCTTCATCACGCGCGCCGTGGCCCATCCCCTGGTCAACTCATCGGAGTCCTGCCGTAGGGGTGCCGCCCTGTCGGGCGCCGCCACCGAGAGCACCGGATCGGAGTCGAGGGTGAAGTCCATCGGCATCGTGTGGGGTCCTTTTCGCGGTCGTGAGGGGCGTCGATCAGCGTAGCCCGGTCACCTCGGCGTTCCCGCCCTGCCCGTGGCTCAGCCGGCGATCATCCGGATGTAGAGCAGCCGGTCGCCGCTCTCCAGCGCGTCCGCCTCGGACTCGTAGACCTTGATGAGCTGTCCCTTGCGCACCACTCCCAGGACGAGTTCGGCCAGGTGGCGGGGCGAGCCGCCCACCTCGGACTCCTCGACCCGTCGTTCGGCGATCGAGAAGCCCTCGTCCGGGGTCAGCAGATCCTCCATCATCCCCACGACGGTCGGCGAATTGGTGGCCAGGCCGAGGAGGCGTCCGGTGGTCTCGGCCGAGACCACCACGGAGTCGGCGCCGGACTGCTTGAGCAGGTGCTTGTTGTCGCTCTCGCGGACCGTCGCGACGATCTTCGCGTTGGGTGCCAGTTCCCGCGCGGTGAGGGTGACCAGCACGGCCGTGTCGTCCGAGTTGGTGGCCACCACGACAGCGGAGGCCCGGGTGAGTCCGGCCAGTTTGAGAACGTCGGACCGGGTCGCCGAGCCGTGGACGGTGACCAGACCGTGGGCGGCCGCGGCCTTGAGTGCCTGGGGATCGGTGTCGACGACGACGATGTCCTCCGGGGCGGTGTCGTCGGCGAGCATCGCCGCGATGGCGGACTTGCCCTTGGTGCCGTACCCGACGACGACGGTGTGGTTGCGCACGTGAGTTCTCCATCGCTGGATCTTGAGGGCCTGACGGGACTGCTCGGTGAGCACCGACAGGGTGGTGCCGACGAGCAGGATGAGGAAGAGCACGCGCAGCGGCGTGATCAAGAGAGCGTTCAGCAGTCGCGCCTGCTGGGTGACCGGGGAGATGTCCCCGTAACCGGTGGTCGAGAGGGATACCGTGGCGTAGTAGAAGCTGTCGATGATCGTGATTCGCCCGCCGGGGCCGCCTCCGCCCTCGTACCCGTCCTGGTCGACGTAGACCACGATGGCGGCCAGACTCAGCGTGAGCACAGCCATCAGCACTCGCTTGCCGATCAGCCGCCACGGCGTCTCACTGTGCTCCGGGATGCTCACCACGCCCACGAGCGCGTGGTCGGGGCTCTCGTCCAGCGGGTCGTGGCCACGGAACCGCGATGCCAGTGCGCGCTTCTTCACCATGGGACTCCGTTTCCGCGACGCGTCCCCCGCGGGGACCGTGCCGTCATCGACATGAATCGTCGCCTATCGCCCGCCGCGGGACAACAACCGACCCCGCCCCGGCCCGTCGGAGAGCAGTCGTGACAGCTCGTCGGCGTCCGGCAGATGGGCCGGTTCGATCGTGCGCCCGGAACGCACGTAGTGGAACGCGGCGCGCACGCGGTCGAGCCCCACGGGTCTTCCCAGGCGGGCACTGGCGATCTGGGCCCAGGCGTACCGGTAGACGGCCAGCTGGAGGGCGACGGCCGGCATGTCCCGCTCGGCGGGCACCCGTCCGGTCTTCCAGTCCACGACGATCCACCCGTCGTCGCCGTCGCCGTCGCCGTCGCGGTCGCGGTCGCGGTCGCGGTCGGGGACGGCGAACACCGCGTCCATCCGTCCGCGCAACAGGTGCTCGCCGAGCCCCACCTCGAAGGGCACCTCGACCGCTTCGGGTGTCATCCGTGCCCATCGGGATGCCTCGAACGCCTCCTGCAGTGCGGTCAGGTCCGCCTCGGACAGTCCGTCGGCCGCGCCCTGGTCGCCGGCGCCGGGCAGGTCGTCGATGTCGAGGAGGTGGGTGGCGCCGAAGCGGTGCTCCAGCCAGAGGTGGAAGCGGGTCCCGCGCCGGGCGAAGCGGTCGGGACGGAACGGGACCGGCCTGCGGAGACGGTCCGCGAACTCCCGGGGGTCGGACGCCAGTGCGACCATCTGCCCCGCGGTGAGCCGGCGGGGCAGGATCACCTCGTCCCGCTGTTCGGCCGCCCGCCGCGCGTCGGCCAGCAGCGGTGCCGC
>NZ_JAALDT010000477.1:0-2335 GCF_014144995.1 Dietzia sp. DQ11-71
GGACTCGGCCATGGCGGGCGGTGGGGCGACCGGGGACGGAGGGGCTGCGAGGGGCGGATAGGGAACGGGGGCGACCCCGCGGGGCGTGCGGTCCTGGGGCGCCTGCGCGGGCGGGGCGTCGAATCCGTCCCGGTCGGACGACCTCGACGGTCCGGACGCTACCGGAGCGGGCTGCAGCGGCTTGATCGGCGCGCCGAGCTTCGCCTCGGGCTCACCGACGATCTCGAGCACGCCGTCCGATCCCCTGGTCAGGATGGGTGCGCTGGCGACTCCGACCATGCCGAGCTTCTCCGCGCGCTGCGCCAGCACCTCGGCGGACCGGGCGCGTTCGTTGGACGCCTGCAGGGCTTCCATCCGTTCCACCAACTCCACATTGGCGTCGCGGGCGTTCTTGAGGTCGTAGGTGTCCTGGGTGGTCTGCGCGGACAGCAGGAGGGTGCCGCCCACCCCCGCGCCGATGAGCAGGAGGAGGACGACGACGAAGGGAACCCTCGCGGCGAGCTCGGCGGGACTCAGACGTTCCGCCGGGACGACCACGGTCCGGCGGCCGCGCACCGAGCGGGTGAGGGGCTTGCGTCGAAGGCCGACGGGTCGTCCCGCGGGTGCGGGCGCGTCGACGCCCGGTGTCGTCGCCGGGCGGGTGTCGAGCCCGCCGGCGGTGCCGGGCGTGTCGATCGTGCTCGTCATGGGGTTCTCCCGTCGATACGGCGGACACATCGCACGCGCACCGAGGCCGAGCGCGGGTTGTGGTCGATCTCCTCCTGTGAGGCCTTCTCCGCTCCCCTGGTGATCGCCTCGAACTCGGGACCGTGGCCGGGGAGCTCCACGGGTAGGCCCGCCGGCGTCCGCGATGCGGTCCGCGTGGCCAGTTCGCGCTTGACGATCTTGTCCTCGAGGGAGTGGTAGGACATGAACACCGCACGGCCGCCGAGGCGAAGCAGGTCCAGGTATCCGGGCACCGCGTTCTCCACGGCCTCCAGCTCGGCGTTGACCTCGATGCGCAGGGCCTGGAACACGCGTTTGCCCGGGTGTCCGCCGGTCCGGCGGGCACCTTGCGGGATGGTGTCGTAGAGCAGCTCGACGAGTTGGGAGCTGGTCACGACGGGGTCGGTGTCCCGGCGGCGGACGATCGCTGCGGCGATCTGTCGCGCGAATCGCTCCTCGCCGTAGACGCGCAGGACGCGGGCGAGGTCGTCACGCGGGTAGTCGGCCAGGATGTCGGCCGCGGTGGGGCCGGTGGTGGGGTCCATCCTCATGTCGAGCGGGGAGTCGACGGAGTACGCGAAACCTCGCTCGGCCACATCGAGCTGCATGGAGGAGACACCGAAGTCGAGCAGGATCCCGTCGATCGCGGGGCCCGCCTCGTCCCGGGACTCCCCGGGGAGGGCCGCCACGACGCGGTCGAAATCGTCGAAGCGGGCGTGAACCGGCGTGAACCGGTCGCGGTAGGCCGTGAGGCGACGGGTCGCCATCTCGAAGGCCTCGGGGTCACGGTCGACGCCGAGGATGCGCAGCTCACCGAACTCGGCCAGCAGGTGGGAGGAATGCCCCCCGAGCCCGAGGGTCCCGTCCACGATCACGGGGACGCGGCCGTCCTGCGCGGCCGCCTCGACGACGGGCCGGAAGAACTCGATGGTCCGCTCGAGGAAGACGGGTATGTGCCCGGAGCGCGTGGCGTCGCGGCCGGCGTCGGACTCGTCTGCCATCTCGCCTCCTCGCGTCCGGAAGTCGTCGGTGCTCCGGTTGTGGTGGAGCCCCCTGGTCCCCGTCCGGTACCCACCTGGCGTTGGGGAAGTACGTCAGGGTGGTGCCGGGCAGGGGCCGGGGGGCTCCGTCCGTCGTGCTCTCACTTGCTCGTGTCCGTCCTCTCCCCGGATCAGAATTCGATCCCGAGCGAGGTGCCCTCCATCTCGGAGAACACGGGTAGGTTCTCCTCGCTGTAGCGGTCCCACGCCTCGGCGTCCCAGACCTCGAGACGCTCCCCGAGGCCGTTGACGACGCAGTCCTTGTCCAGACCCGCGTAGTTCCGCTGACTCGCCGGGATGGAGATCCGTCCCTGCGAGTCCAGTTGTTGGACTTCCGCGCCGCTCACCAGGAGCCGGAAGAACGCCATGTGCCTCTCGCTGAGGTTGGCGGTCGGCCGGACCTTTCTGACCAGCGCGTCGAACTCGTCCTCAGGGAAAACCGAGAGCGTGTTGGTGAACCACCCACACACCACCACCCCGTCCGCCAGGCCTGGCCTGAATCTGGCGGGGATCGTCAGCCGCCCCTTGTCGTCGAGCTTGGGACGGTGTGTCCCGTACCCGACGAAGGCTCGTTCACGTCCGGAGTCGAC
>NZ_JAALDT010000478.1:0-1421 GCF_014144995.1 Dietzia sp. DQ11-71
CGGCCACCGAGTTACACCACTCTATGGGGCACTACTTGACCAGACGCGTCCCGCTGTAGCGGTCGACGAACCCGTCGCGGTAGAAGAGACGCAATGATCTCCGTTCCGTGTAACTCCGGGAAGTCTTCTCCACGAGCACGAACGGGTAGCGGAGGCCGAGTATCCGACTGCCTTCGTCAAGCCCAACGGTCTCGATCGCATCGGCGACATCCGCCAGCACATCCGCCTTGTCGTCGAGCTCCGGCGCGGCCACTGGTGCACCAGGGACATCGCGGGTCGCGTCATCCATCTACTCGCCCTCCAACTCCATGTTGCGGTCTTCATCCCAGTGTGGCCGGCCCGGACGAGAAGCGCCCCCCGACTCGAGATCGGGGGGCGCTGTCCGCATACGGGGAGACGCGTCAGACGAGGACCGCGATCGCGACGTTGACGATGCCGAGCACGCCGGCGACGTGGGTCAGGGTCGCGGTGCTGCCCTGGGCCTTGGCCTCCTTGCGGACGCCGATGATCGCGACGACGAGGATCACAACGGCGACCAGCAGTTTGATACCGATCTTCATGTGGTTGAGGTCGGCGTCCTGCATCTCGCGCAGTCCCACGAGCAGGAGGCCGGTGACCACCTGGAGGATGGCACCGTGCAGGATGCCCTTCGCCATGTACGGGGCCTTGATGGTGGCCAGCCAGCCGCCGATGATGCCGGCGAGACCGATGAAGTGCAGGATGAGGATGATCTGGATGACAGTGTCCATGGGGCGAATTGTCTCAGGTCAGCACGACATCATTGCAGGTAAGGGTCTCCTGTGTGACGCTTGACACGGTGGGGCGTGGATGCTGCATGTGATGCGCCCCGATCAGCGCCGCCGCTAGTCGGTCTGGTGGCTCGAGTGCGGCAGGACGACCACGGGGCAGTGCGCGTGCGCCACGACGTGCTGACTGACCGAGCCGAGCAGCATCCCGGTGAACCCGCCTCGTCCGCGGCTACCGACCACCACGAGCCGGGCGTCCCCGGAGGCAGCGATCAACGCTTCGGCCGCGTGGCCCTGCAGGACGGCCGGCTTGTACGAGGCGTCATCCCCCAGGGCGTTGCGCACCGCTTCCGCGAGCATCTCGCGCGCGCTGCTCTCCAATTCGGAGGAGTCTTCCCAGCCGGCCATCGCATACGGGCCGTAGACCGCTGGCAATTGATACGCGGTCAGGGCGATCAGTGGCGCGTCGAGCGCTGCCGCGTACTCGGCTGCCCACTTCAGGGCCCGTAGCGAATCCGGTCCGCCGTCGACTCCGACGACTACTGGCCTGGTGTCCATGACCTGTCCTCCTCCGGCGATATGCCGACGGTGCCCCGGACTGTCGTGCACCGACGACACCCTCCACCGTAGACCTGCCTAAGCCTCAATTCACCGATGAAGTAGCCGGGGCGGTCG
>NZ_JAALDT010000479.1:0-217 GCF_014144995.1 Dietzia sp. DQ11-71
CGGGGGTGATGACGAGGTCGGTGTCACCCGGGCCGAGCGGTCCGGACGGTCCCTCGATGCGTGTCCCCAGCGCCTGCAGCGCGCCGATCATGAGATCGGTGTCCCGACTGCGCAGGGTGCCGACCAGGCGGGAGGGGCCGTCGGCCAGCGCCGCGAGCACCAGGGCACGGTTGGTCAGTGACTTGGACCCGGGGATGGTGACGTCCGCGTCGACGGG
>NZ_JAALDT010000047.1:0-18793 GCF_014144995.1 Dietzia sp. DQ11-71
GCGCCCCACCTGACGGTGGGGCGCCCTTCCTCGATCGACCCGGGGAATCACCCGGACCGAGCGGTCAGTGGATCACTTGATGATCTTGGTGACCTGTCCGGCGCCGACGGTGCGGCCACCCTCGCGGATCGCGAAGCGCAGGCCCTCATCCATGGCGACCGGCTGGATGAGCTCGACGCTCATCTCGGTGTTGTCGCCCGGCATGACCATCTCGGTGCCCTCGGGGAGGGTCACGACGCCGGTCACGTCCGTGGTACGGAAGTAGAACTGCGGGCGGTAGTTGTTGAAGAACGGCGTGTGACGGCCGCCCTCGTCCTTGGACAGGATGTACGCCTGGCCCTCGAACGTGGTGTGCGGGGTGTAGGCGCCCGGCTTGATGACGACCTGGCCACGCTCGACGTCCTCGCGCTTGAGACCACGGACGAGCAGACCGACGTTGTCGCCGGCCTCGCCGTAGTCGAGCAGCTTACGGAACATCTCGATGCCCGTGATGGTGGTCTTGGTGGCCTTCTCCTTGATGCCGATGAGCTCGACATCCTCGTTCACGTTGATCTGGCCACGCTCGATACGACCGGTGACGACGGTGCCACGACCGGTGATCGTGAAGACATCCTCGACGGGCATGAGGAACGGCTTGTCGGTCTCACGCTCGGGATCCGGGACGGAGTCGTCGCAGGCCTGCATGAGGTCGACGATGGCCTGGACCCACTTCGGGTCACCCTCGAGCGCCTTGAGCGCCGAGATGTGGACGACCGGAGCGTCCTCGTCGAAGTCCTGCGACGCCAGCAGCTCGCGGACCTCCATCTCGACGAGCTCGAGGATCTCCTCGTCGTCGACCATGTCGCACTTGTTCAGGGCGACGAGGATGTAGGGCACACCGACCTGACGGGCGAGCAGCACGTGCTCACGGGTCTGCGGCATGGGGCCGTCGGTGGCCGCCACGACGAGGATCGCGCCGTCCATCTGGGCGGCACCGGTGATCATGTTCTTGATGTAGTCGGCGTGACCGGGGGCGTCGACGTGCGCGTAGTGGCGCTTCTCGGTCTGGTACTCGACGTGGGAGATGTTGATCGTGATACCACGAGCCTTCTCCTCCGGCGCCTTGTCGATCTCGTCGAACGCGAACGCGTCGTTGAGGTCGGGGTAGGTGTCCGCCAGAACCTTGGTGATGGCCGCGGTGGTGGTGGTCTTGCCGTGGTCGACGTGACCGATGGTGCCGATGTTTACGTGCGGTTTGGTCCGCTCGAACTTCGCCTTCGCCACTTGGTGTCCTCCTGGACTGGTCTGTCCCCACCTGGAGGTGGGCACTGCTTTGTGTGGGATCTGATCTTACTCATCGTGCCGTGTTGAGCACGAACCGGCGGCCACCCGGAGGTTCGACCGTGCGCCGCCGGCATCGGCCCCACCCCGCCTGACGGCGGGGCGGGACCAGTACCGGTTACTCGCCGGTCGCCTTGGCGATGATCTCCTTGGCCACGCCCGCCGGAACCTCGGCGTAGTGGGAGAAGACCATCGAGTAGTTGGCCCGGCCCTGCGTCTTCGACCGGAGGTCGCCGACGTAGCCGAACATCTCGGAGAGCGGCACGTGGGCCTTGACGACGCGGGCGCCGGAGCGCTCCTCCATCGCCTGGATCTGGCCGCGGCGGGAGTTGATGTCGCCGATGACGTCACCCATGTAGTCCTCGGGCGTGACGACCTCCACGGCCATCAGCGGCTCCAGGATCACGGGCTGGCACTTACGGGCGGCCTCCTTGAAGGCCATGGAGCCCGCGACCTTGAACGCCATCTCGGACGAGTCGACCTCGTGGTACGCGCCGTCGACGAGCGTCGCCTTGACGTTGACCATCGGGTAGCCGGCGAGGATGCCGTACTGCATGGCGTCCTTGATGCCGGCGTCCACGGAGGGGATGTACTCCTTGGGCACGCGGCCACCGGTGACCTTGTCGCTGAACTCGTAGGTCTCACCGGCTTCGACGGCCTCCTGGTCCAGCGGGCCGAGCGCGATCTGCACCTTCGCGAACTGACCGGAACCACCGGTCTGCTTCTTGTGGGTGTAGTCGAACTTGTCGATCGAGCCCTTGATGGTCTCGCGGTACGCGACCTGCGGCTTGCCGACGTTGGCCTCGACCTTGAACTCGCGCTTCATCCGGTCGACGAGCACGTCCAGGTGGAGCTCGCCCATTCCGCCGATGACGGTCTGCCCGGTCTCCTCGTCCAGCCGCACGGAGAACGTCGGATCCTCACGGGCCAGCTTCTGGATGGCCGTGCCGAGCTTCTCCTGGTCGGCCTTGGTCTTGGGCTCGATGGAGACGTCGATGACCGGGTCCGGGAAGGTCATGGACTCGAGGATGACCTGGTTGTTCAGGTCACACAGTGTGTCACCCGTCGTGGTGTCCTTCAGCCCGATGAACGCGTAGATGTGGCCGGCGACGGCCTCCTCCACGGGCATCTCCTTGTTGGCGTGCATCTGGAAGAGCTTGCCGACGCGCTCCTTCTTCCCCTTGGTCGCGTTCTGCACCTGGGTGCTCGGGTCGATGCGGCCCGAGTAGACACGGACGAAGGTCAGCTCTCCGAAGAACGGGTGCACGGCGATCTTGAACGCGAGCGCCGCGAACGGCTCGTCCTTGGACGGCTTGCGGAGGATCTCCGTCTCCTCGTCCCCGACCTTGTGGCCGTGGACCTCGCCGACGTCCAGCGGGTTGGGGAGGTAGGCGATGACGGCGTCGAGCAGCGGCTGGATGCCCTTGTTCTTGTACGCCGAACCACACAGCACCGGGTAGATCTCGGCGTTGACGACCATCTTGCGGATCGCCGCCTGGATCTCGTCCTTCGTCAGCTCCTCGCCACCGAAATACTTCTCCATCAGCGCCTCGTCGCTCTCGGCGACGGTCTCGAGGAGCTTCTCGCGGTACTCCTCGGCCTTCTCCTGCAGGTCGGCCGGGATGTCCTGCACCTGCGCCTCGGTGCCGATGTCGGTCTTGCCTGGCCAGACGAGCGCCTTCATCTCGACGAGGTCGACGACACCGTCGAACTCGTCCTCGGCGCCGATCGGGAGCTGCAGGACCAGCGGCTTCGCGCCGAGACGGTCGACGATGGTCTGGACCGTGTAGAAGAAGTCCGCGCCCATCTTGTCCATCTTGTTGACGAAGCAGATGCGGGGCACGTCGTACTTCTCGGCCTGACGCCAGACCTGCTCGGACTGGGGCTCGACGCCCTCCTTGCCGTCGAAGACGGCGACGGCGCCGTCCAGGACGCGCAGGGACCGCTCCACCTCGACGGTGAAGTCGACGTGGCCCGGGGTGTCGATGATGTTGATCTGGTTGTTGGACCAGAAACAGGTGACGGCGGCGGACGTGATCGTGATGCCGCGCTCTTTCTCCTGCTCCATCCAGTCGGTGGTCGACGCACCGTCGTGCGTCTCGCCTGCCTTGCGGTTGACACCCGTGTAGAACAGGATGCGCTCGGTGACGGTGGTCTTACCGGCGTCGATGTGCGCCATGATGCCGATGTTGCGGACCTTGTTGAGGTCGGTCAGCACGTCCTGTGCCACGGATTCTCCCGAATGTGAGTCGTCGGTGGCCCGTGCGGTCGCTGTCGACCGTCCGAACCGGGTCGGTAGTGCTGCCGGTACCTGCACGCGGGGCGTGAGGTACGGGCCTTGATCAATGATGCCACCCGGCGGGTGACAACGGGACCCTGGCCGGGGGGACGTGGATACCCACGCCCCGGCCCGGGTCCCGACGCGTCACCAGCGGTAGTGAGCGAACGCCCGGTTTGCCTCGGCCATCTTGTGGGTGTCCTCGCGGCGCTTGACCGCGGCACCCAGACCGTTGGAGGCGTCCAGGATCTCGTTGGCCAGACGCTCGACCATCGTGTTCTCACGACGCTGCCGGGAGAACGTCACCAGCCAGCGCATCGCCAGGGTCGTCGAACGACCGGGGCGGACCTCGACGGGCACCTGGTAGGTGGCGCCGCCGACACGACGGGAGCGGACCTCGAGAGCCGGCTTGACGTTGTCGAGCGCCTTCTTGAGGGTGATGACCGGATCGGTTCCGGTCTTCTCGCGGCAGATCTCCAGCGCGGAGTAGACGATGCGCTCGGCGGTCGTCTTCTTGCCGTCGAGGAGGATCTTGTTCACGAGCTGGGTGACCAGCGGCGACCCGTAGACCGGGTCGTTGATCAGCTGGCGCTTGGGGGCGGGACCCTTACGAGGCATTACTTCTCCTTCTTGGCGCCGTAGCGGGAGCGGGCCTGCTTGCGGTCCTTCACACCCTGGGTGTCGAGCGAGCCGCGGATGATCTTGTAGCGCACACCCGGGAGGTCCTTCACACGCCCGCCACGCACGAGCACCATGGAGTGCTCCTGCAGGTTGTGGCCCTCACCGGGGATGTAGGCGGAGACCTCGATACCGGTGGTCAGGCGCACACGGGCGACCTTACGGAGCGCGGAGTTCGGCTTCTTGGGGGTCGTGGTGTACACACGGGTGCACACGCCACGACGCTGAGGCGAACCCTTGAGGGCAGCCGTCGACGTCGCCGACTTCTTGTCCTGGCGGCCCTTGCGGACCAGCTGGTTGATGGTTGGCATGAACCGACTTTCTCTAGCTGGCGGCCTCCACGGGGGCGACCACCGGTCACTGGGACGTTGCTCGTATCCGGACTCTCGCGCGCCTGTCGCCGCGCACGGCCGACCATGTCAGCCGCTCTCGCTGGCCTACCGGGCACGATCGTCCAGCTCGCGCACTGCGAGCACGATGGTGAAGCCTAACCGCCGGGGGATGCAGCGGTCAAAATGGGCCGGTCGCGGCATCTCCCGCGGGCGGGGCTCCGGCCGCATCGAGGACCGTGTCCAGGGTATGGGCCCAGAATCTCACGATCTTGTCACGTCGCGCCGAGTCGTCGGACAGGACGTCCGCGAGCCCCAGCCCCCTAGCGAGGTCCAGGGTGGTCTGGAGTGCGCGCCGGATTCGCGCGTCACCCGGATCGCGACCCAGGGCGGCCGCGGCGATGGACAGGACCTCACGGGACATGTGGTTCTCGAGCGGGAGCACGCGGTCCCTGAGGGCCGGGTCTGAGGCCGCCGCGGTCCATACGTGGAGCGCGGCCTTGAACAGGTCGGACGTGTAGTGCCCGACTATGAGCCGGACCACCGCGACCGTTCGCTCGGGTCCGGGCTCGGGAAGGTCGAGGCCCACGGTCCGGACGTCCTCGAGTCGCTGTTCGATCATGTGCCCGAGCGCGGCGGTGATGAGGTCCTCGCGCGTCGGGAAGTGGTGCTGGGCGGCGCCCCGTGAGACGCCGGCGGCGGCGGCCACCGCACCCACGGTGGTCGCCGCCCAGCCCTGCGTCGCGAGGAGGTCGATCGAGGCACCGAGCAGACGCTCCCGCGTGATACGGCTCCTGTCCTGCTTGGGGGCGCGCTGCTCGGGTGCCGTCATGTGTCCTCCTGTTACCAGTCCTGTTCGTCGTAGATGATCACACCGCGGATGTTCTTGCCGTCGCGCATGTCCTGGTACCCCTGGTTGATCTCCTCGAGCCGGTACGTCTTGGTGACGAGCTCGTCCAGTTTGAGGTTCCCGGCGCGGTACTGGTGCAGCAGGTGCGGGATCTGCTTGCGCGGGCCGGTGCCACCGAAGATGGCGCCCTGGAGGGTCTTCTGCTGCATCGCCAGGTCCATGATTGACACCTGGGCGTCGACGGCCATCATGTCCCCCAGGCCCACCACGACACACCGGCGGCCCTTGCCCGTGAGGAGCAGACCGGGGAGCAGGTCTTTGCCCTCGACCACGCCCATCGTGAGGATGACCAGATCGGCCATCCGACCCCAGCTGATCTCTCCGACCAGTGCCATCGCCTCGTCCATGGAGCTGCAGGTGTGGGTGGCCCCGAACTCCTTGGCCTTCTCGCGCTTGAACTCGACCGGGTCGACGGCGACGATCGCGCGAGCTCCCGCGGCAGCCGCGCCCTGCACCGAGTTGATGCCGATGCCGCCGACGCCCACTACGACGACGATGTCGCCTTCCTTCGCCCCACCGATCTCGGTGGCCGATCCCCAGCCCGTGGCGACGCCGCAGCCCAGCAGGGCGGCCTTGTCGAGCGGGATGTCCTTCTCGATCTTGACGACGGAGGACTGGTGGACGGTCACGTACGGCGAGAATGTCCCGAGAACACACATCGAGGCGACCGGCTCGCCCGCGGTGGTGTGGACCCGGTAGGTGTCATCGCTGATCGCGCGGCCGGTCAGCAGGCCGGCACCGTTGTCACAGAGGTTCTGGAGCCCCTCTGCGCAGGGCGGGCAGGTGCCACAGGCGGGAATGAACGCCAGGACGACGTGGTCACCCTCCTCGATCCCGGTGACGCCCTCACCGACCTTGGTGACGACACCGGCACCCTCGTGTCCGCCGAGGATGGGGTAGGTCTCGAACTGCAGGTCGCCGGTGAGGAGGTGCTCGTCCGAATGGCAGAGGCCCGATGCGGCCAACTTGACCTGGACCTCACCGACCCTGGGATCGCCCAGATCGACCTCGACGACCTCCCAGCCGTCCTGCTTGGGCTCCCTGATGATGGCGGCCTTGGTACGCATGCATGTACTCCTAGTGTGAAGGGGTGATGTGGCGCTGGTGATGTGGCTCTGGTCACGTGACCAGCGCCACATCCCACGCTACTCCGTGTCGGTCGCCCAGGAGGGCTGTCTGCGTTCCAGGAACGCGGTCATTCCCTCGGCGACCTCGGGGGTCGTGAACAGACGGGCGGTGACTCCCGCCAGCTCCTCCCCACGCGCTTCGAGCTCGGCGAGCACGGGCGCCGCGAGCAGGGCCTTGTTCTCCTCGAGCCCCTGGGGTGAGCAGGGCCGGAAGGCGGCCACAAGCTCGCCGACCGCACCCTGGACATCTTCGACCGAATCGGAGAGCAACCCGATCCGCAGCGCGTGCCCGGAGTCGAACTTCTCCCCCGTCAGCAGGGCTCGAGCGAGGTCCCTCGAGTTCACGCGTGCGGCCAGGGGCACGGAGATCATCGCGGCCGCCAGTCCGAGGCGGACCTCGGTGAGCGCGAAGGACGAGGACGGACCGGCGATCGCGAAATCGCAGGCCGACACCAGACCCATTCCGCCCGCGCGTACGTGGCCGTCGACCGCGGCGATCACCGGCTTCGGGTGGGAGAGGATCGCGGACAGCACGCCCAGGAAGATCCGGGTCCGCTCGGCGGCCTGCTCTTCGGGGCTCCCCTGGTTCGCGGACGCCTCGGACAGATCCGCACCGGCGCAGAACGTCCCGCCGGCGTGCCCGAGGACGACGACGCGGGCGGTGTCGTCCCCGGCGGCCCGGTCGAGCGCCGCGTGGAGTTGCTCGATCAGGGGGGTCGAGAGGGCGTTGCGGTTGTGTTGCGAGTCCAGGGTGAGGCGGGCTGCGCCCCCATGGACCTCGTAGTGCACCAGCGTCTGGTCTTCCACCGCGCTCACCTCAGTAGCTCTTCGGCAGCCCGAGCGAGTGCTGGGCCACGTAGTTGAGGATCATCTCCCGACTGACCGGGGCGATACGGGGCAGACGCGACGCGGCGAGCATGCCGGCCAGTCCGTACTCGACCGACAGACCGTTGCCACCGAGGGTCTGGATGGCCTGGTCCACGGTGCGGGCCGAGACCTCACCGGAGGCGTACTTTGCCATGTTGGCGGCCTCGCCGGCCAGGTCGTCCCTGCCGGCGTCCACCAGGGCCGCGGCCTTGCGCATCATCAACCGCGCCAGCTCGAGTTCGATCTTGCATTGCGCCAGCGGGTGTGAAACGCCCTGGTGGGCGCCGATCGGGGTCTTCCACACCTGCCGCTCGTTGGCGTACTTGGTCGCCCGGTCCATGGCGAAACGGGCGATGCCCACAGCCATGCCCGAGGCCATGATGCGCTCCGGGTTGAGACCGGCGAAGAGCATGAGCAGCGCCGTGTCGCCGTCGCCGATGAGCGCCTCGGCCGGCAGCCGGACATCGTCGAAGTACAGCTGGAACTGCCGCTCGGGGGTCCGCACCTCGGTGGGGATGTGCGTCTTGGCGAGGCCCGGGGCGTCCGTGGGCACCATCAACAAGGCCGGCTGGAGCTTGCCGCTGGTCGCGCCCTCGAGGCGGGCGACGACGAGGATGGCGTCGGCCTGGTCGACACCGGAGATGTAGGTCTTCTGCCCGCTGAGCAGGAAATCGGAGCCGTCGCGGCGGGCCGTGGTGGTGATCGCGTGCGAGTTGGATCCGGCGTCGGGCTCGGTGATCGCGAAGGAGGTGATGGTCTCACCGGAGGCGATGCCCGGCAGCCACCTCTTCTTCTGCTCCTCGGTGCCGAAGCGCGAGATGATCGTGCCGTTGATGGCCGGCGAGACGACCATCATGAGCAGGCCGGCGCCCGCCGCGGAGAGCTCCTCCTCCACGATGGCGAGCTCGGTCATCCCGGCTCCGCCGCCACCGTACTCCGCCGGCAGGTTCACGCCGAGCAGGCCGAGCTTGCCGGCCTCGGTCCACAACTCGTTGGTGGTCTCGCCGGTGTCGGACTTGTCCCGCATGTACTCGATGCCGTACCGCGAGCCCAGCTCGAAGGCCACCTGGCGGAGCTGCGTCTGCTCCTCCGTGTCGATGGCGGGATTGGGGATCTGTGAGATGTCGGTCATCGTGATCGGTCCTGTTCGGTGTCGGTGTCGGTGTCGAGATCGGAGAGGACGGCGAGGACCGTTCCCGATTCGACCTGTGTGCCGACCTCCACGGGGAGCTCGGCGACGATGCCGTCGACGGCGGCGGCGATGGTGTGTTCCATCTTCATGGCCTCCATCCAGAGCAACGGCTGTCCGGCGGTGACGGTGTCGCCGACGGCGACCGCGACGCGGATGACCGCGCCCGGCATAGGTGCGAGCAGCGACCCCGCGGCGACCTCGGCGGCGGGGTCGGTATAGCGCGGCGGCTCGACGAGTGAGACGGGACCGAGCGGGGAGTCGACCTCGACGACGGTGTCCGCACCCGGGGTCTCGTAGCGGGCCACGGTGAAGACGCGACGCACTCCCCTGACCTCGAAGACGGCGGAGTCGGGGGCCACCGCCTCGACGGTGACGATCCCGGCGAGGTCTCCGTCCGGGCGGGCGCCGGAACGCTCGCGGATGTAGGCCACCTCGAGCTCGTCCTCGCCGTGACGGAACGTCCGCTTCTGCAGTGTGCGTCCGACGTTGCGGAACCCGGCCTGGGCCAGTGCCACCGGTCCGGCGAGGTGGTCGGCGGTGCCGGAGACCACTGCCGCGGCCAGCGCCGAGATGGCGACGGTCTCGTCGTCCGCGAGCGGCGCGGCGAGCGACTCGGCACCGTGGTCGTCGAGGAACGCCGTCGACAGGTTCCCGGCGATGAACTCCGGGTGCCGCAGCACGCGGACGAGCTGGGCCCGGTTGGTGGTCAGCCCGTGGACCTGTGCCCGGGCCAGGGCGCCGGCGAGGGAGGCACACGCCTCCGCTCGGGTACGGCCGTACGAGATGACCTTGGCGAGCATCGGGTCGTAGTGCACGCCGATGAGCGCGCCGTCGGGACCCGGCTCGACACCGCTGTCCACCCGGATGCCCGGGCGGTGGGGCCCTTCGAAGCTCGAGGAGACCCCGGGGACGTCGAGCGCCCAGAGGGTTCCCGACCCCGGCGTGTAGTCGTTCGCCGGGTCCTCGGCGTACAGGCGGGCCTCCAGCGACCAACCGTGGGCGGCCGGCGGCTCGGCGGACGGCAGCGGCAGTCCGGCGGCCACGTCGAGCTGCAGGGCGACCAGGTCGAGACCGGTGGTGGCCTCGGTGACCGGGTGCTCCACCTGGAGGCGGGTGTTCATCTCGAGGAAGAAGAACTCGCCGTCGTCGGTGGCCAGGAACTCGACCGTGCCGGCGCCGGTGTACCCGATCGCGGAGGCGGCGTCGCGGGCTGCCTTGTAGAGCGCCTCCCGCATTCCCGGAGTCCGCTCGACGAGGGGACTGGGGGCCTCCTCGATGACCTTCTGGTGGCGGCGCTGGATGGAACACTCGCGCTCCCCCACCGCCCAGACGGTGCCGTGCGAGTCGGCCATGATCTGGACCTCGATGTGACGTCCACGCTCGAGGTAGCGCTCGCAGAACACCGCGTCGTCGCCGAAGGCGGACTTCGCCTCGCGCTGCGCGCCTTCGATCTCGTCGTGCAGCGAGTCGAGGGTGCGGACGATCCGCATGCCGCGACCTCCGCCACCGGCGGACGCCTTGACGAGCACCGGGAGCATGTCCTCGGTGAGGTCGGCGGGCTCGAGGTCGGTGAGCATCGGCACGCCGGCCTCGCCCATAATCTTCTTGGCCTCGATCTTGGAGCCCATGGCCTCGATGGCCGCAACCGGCGGGCCGACCCAGGTCAGGCCCGCGTCGATCACGTCGCGGGCGAACCCGGCGTTCTCAGACAGGAACCCGTATCCGGGGTGGATGGCGTCGGCGCCGGCCGCCTCGGCCGCGGCGATGACCAGATCACCGCGCAGGTAGGTCTCGGCGGGGGTGTTGCCGGGCAGGCGGACGGCGGCGTCGGCCTCGCGGGTGTGGGGCGCCTCGGCATCGGCGTCGGAGAACACGGCGACAGTGGTCATGCCGAGTAACCGCGCGGTGTGGTGGACGCGTCGGGCGATCTCGCCGCGGTTGGCCACCAGGACTGAAGTGATCGGAGTCGGGATTGATGAATTCTCCATGATTTCGTTCCTCACATCCGGAAGACGCCGAAGCGGTCGGTTCCGGCGACTTCTCCGGAGTGGATCGCGGACAGGCTGAGGCCCAGCACCGTCCGGGTGTCGCGGGGGTCGATGACGCCGTCGTCGTAGAGCATCCCCGACAGGAAGGCGGGCAGGGACTCCTTCTCGATCTGGTCGGCGATCGCGGTCTTGAGTCCGTCGATGGTCTCCTGGTCCATCTCCTGACCGCGGGCGGCGCTGGCGGCCGCGGCGACGGAGGTGACCACGTCGGCGAGCTGCTGCCCACCCATGACGGCGGACTTGGCGCTGGGCCAGGTGTAGAGGAACCGGGGGTCGAACGCGCGGCCACACATGCCGTAGTGGCCGGCACCGTAGGAGGCGGCCGTGATGAGCGACAGGTGCGGGACCTCGGAGTTGGAGACCGCGTTGATCATCATCGCGCCGTGCTTGATGATGCCGCCGCGCTCGTACTCCGACCCGACCATGTAGCCGGTGGTGTTGTGCATGAACAGCAGGGGTGTGTCGTATCGATTGGCCAGCTCGATGAACTGGGTTGCCTTCTGGGCCTCCTCGCTGAACAGCACGCCGCGCGCGTTGGCGATGATCCCGACCGGGTAACCGTGGAGCTCGGCCCAACCGGTGACGAGACTCGCGCCGTACAGCGGCTTGAACTCGTCGAAGACCGAGCCGTCGACGATCCGGGCGATGATCTCGCGCGGGTCGAACGGGATCCTGAGGTCCTCCGGGACGATCCCGAGCAGCTCGTCGGTGCCGTACAGCGGCTCCGCGACCTGGGCACGCGGGGCGCGCCCGGCCTTGGTCCAGTTGAGACGGCGGACGATACCCCGGGTCAAGCGGGCAGCGTCGGCCTCGTCCACCGCCAGGTGGTCGGCCAGGCCGGAGACTCGGGCGTGCATGTCGGCGCCACCGAGGGTCTCCTCGTCGGCGATCTCACCGGTGGCGGCCTTGACCAGCGGCGGGCCGGCGAGGAAGACCTTGGAACGTTCCTCGATCATGACGACGTGATCGCTCATGCCGGGCACGTACGCGCCACCGGCGGTGGAGTTTCCGTAGACCACGGCGATGGTGGGGATGCCGGCCTTGGACAGGCGGGTCAGGTCGCGGAAGAGCGCGCCGCCGGGGACGAACACCTCCTTCTGCGTGGGCAGGTCGGCGCCACCGGACTCCACGAGGCTGATGACCGGGATCCGGTTCTTCATGGCCACGTCGTTGAGACGGAGGACCTTGCGCAGCGTCCACGGGTTGGAGGTGCCGCCCTTGACCGTCGGATCGTTGGCGATGAGCAGGCACTCGACGCCCTCGACCACACCGATCCCGGCCACCACGGAGGCACCGGTCTGGAAGTCGGAGCCCCACGCGGCGAGCGCGCACAACTCCAGGAACGGGGACTCCGGGTCGAGGATCATGTCGATCCGCTCGCGGGCGGTGAACTTGCCGCGCTCGCGGTGGCGGGCGACCTTGCGCTCGCCACCGCCGGACAGTGCCGGCTCGAGATCCGTGGCGAGCTGGTCGAGCTTGCCCTCCATGGCCTGCCTCGCGGCACCGAACTCGGCGCTGGTGGTGTCCAGTGTGGAACGGAGGATTGTCATGCCGTGAACCCCAAACGTCGTCCGGCGAGGGTGGTCAGGATCTCGGTCGTGCCGCCCCCGATGCCCAGGAGCCGGACATCGCGGTACTGGCGGCTGACCTCGGACTCCGACATGAAGCCGAGTCCTCCGAACAGCTGCACCGCCTGGTTGGCGACCCATTCGGCGCACTCGACGGCGGTGTTCTTGGCGAAGCAGACCTCGGCGATGGCGTCCTGCCCCGACACCGCCAGGTTCACACAGTGGTGCGTGTAGGTGCGGGCGAGATCGATCCGACGGGCCATCTCGGTGACCGTGTTCTGCACGCCCTGCCGGGACAGCAGCGGGCGTCCGAAGGTCTCCCGCTCGCGGACCCAGTCCAGCGTGAGATCGAGGCAGCGCTGTGCCTGGGAGTATCCCTGGGCGGCCAGCGCGGCGCGCTCGCCGACGAAGCCGATCCCGATCTGCGCGAAGCCGTCGTTCTCCGCGCCGACGAGGTTCTCCACCGGCACCCGACAGTCGGTGAACGTCAGCTCGGCGGTGTCGGAGGCGCGCCAGCCGAGCTTGTCGAGCGGCGCCGAGATGTGGAAGCCCGGGGTGTCCGTGGGGATGACGAGCAGGCTCACACCGGCGGCGCCCTTGAGCTCCTCGCCGCCGGTACGGACGGCGGCGACGACGAAGTCGGCGCGCGTCGCGGAGGTGATGTACGTCTTGGCACCGTTGACGACGTAGTGATCGCCGTCCCGCCGGGCCGTGGTGGTGAGGTGGCCGACGTCCGATCCGCCACCGGGTTCGGTGATGGCCAGGGAGCCGATCATCTCGCCGGCGAGGGTGGGCTTGACCCAGCGCTCGATCTGTTCCGGGGTGCCGGACTGGGCCAGGTGCGGGATCGCGATGCCGCAGGTGAAGAGTGACGCGAACACGCCGCCGGACACTCCGGCCTCGTGCAGCGCCTCGCACACGATCATCGAATCGATCGCGTCGCCGCCACCGCCGCCGACCTCCTCGGGGAACGAGACCCCGAGCAGTCCCAGCTCGCCTGCCTTGCGGTGGAGCTCGCGCGGGATCGAGCCCGCGGCCTCCCACTCGTCGAGGTGGGGCAGGATCTCCCGCTCGGCGAAGCGGGTCGTGGCCTCGCGCAGCGCGAGACGCTCCTCGGAGTACCAGGGGTCGCCTGGCACATGGGGTGGGACGGCGGGGACGGTACGGCGTGGGATGGTCACTCGTTCTCCTTCGCTTGGGCCGGTGCGGCGGTCACGGGGGCGTTGATGTGGTCGGGGATGTCGACGACCCGGGAGCGGAGCCACTCCGCCAGGCCCTTGGCCTGCGGGTCCCAGCGGTAACCGTGCGCCACGCCCTTGCCGAGCAGTCCGTCGATGACGAAGTTGACCGCGCCCAGCTTCGGCAGCTCATAGCGCTCGATCGGCAACTCCGCGGCCTCGGGCAGGAGGCGTCTCAGCTCGTCGACGGTGAGGGTGTCTCGCATCCAGGCGTAGGCCTCGGCGTCACCGGCCCACAGTCCGATGTTGGCGGTGCCGCCCTTGTCGCCGGAGCGGGCCCCGAGGACGTCGCCCAGCGGGCGCCGGCGGGTCGACCCCGTCACCGGCACTGCGGAAACGAGCGGGTTGCCGTCGGCGTCCAGTCCGTCGGAGGCGTGGCCGTCGCCCATCTCCTCCGTCCTGGCGGGGGGGTCGATGTCGACCCGGGTCCCGTCGGGCAGGACCGCGATGTGCGGCACCTCGTTTTGGTCCAGGTAGGCGGGGATGTACACGCCGTACGGTCCCCCGCGGCCGGGCGGCGCGCTGGGGGTGGCGCCCGGATAGCTGGACAAGGTCATGGCGACCGCGGCATCGGAGAACGCTCGACCGACCACGTCGGAGTCCGGGTCCCAGGCGACGATGGTCATCAGCGCGGTCGCGGCGGCCTGGGTGTCGGCGTCGGGGTGGTCGGTGCGGTGCAGGCGGAAGTCCAGCTGCGCCGGCTCGCGCTCGAGCCCGGCCAGGAGCTGGCGCTCGACCAGGGCCGCCTTGTCCTCGATGTCCAAGCCCGTGAGCAGGAACGTGATCTCGTTGCGGAAGCCGCCGAGGCAGGTGACGGACACCTTGGTGGTGGGCGGTGCCGTCTCGCCCACGACGCCGGAGATCCGGACGCGGTCGGCACCCTCCTGCTCGAGCACGGCGGTGTCGAGTCGGGTGACGACGTCGGGTCCGCCGTAGCGCGCGCCGGTGACCTCGTAGAGCAGCTGCGAGGTGACGGTGCCGACGGTGACCGCGCCCCCGGTTCCCGCATGCTTGGTGATGACGGAGGTGCCGTCGGCGGCGATCTCGGCGATCGGGAAGCCGGGCTTCACCGGGTCGGCGATCTCGCCGCGGTTGAAGAAGGCGTAGTTTCCGCCGGTGGCCTGCGTGCCGCACTCGATGACGTGGCCCGCGGCGGTGGCGCCGGCGAGTGCGTCCAGGTCGTCGCGTCCCCAACCGAAGTGACTGATCGCCGGGCCGACGATCACGGACGCGTCCGTGACGCGGCCGGTGACCACGATGTCGGCCCCCGCGTCGAGGCACCGTGCGATGCCGAAGGCGCCCAGGTAGGCGTTGGCCGTGACCGGGAACCCGGCGTCCTCTGGGACGTCGAGCTCCCCGATCCGGGCGATGAGGTCGTCGCCCTCGACGTGGGCGACCTTCGCCGGCAGCCCCTGCCGATCCGCGAGTTGGCGGATGGCGTCGGCCAGCGCGGCCGGGTTGACCCCACCCGCGTTGGCCACGATCTTGACGTTCTTCTCGAGTGCCAGAGCGAGGCAGTCCTCGAGCTGGCGCAGGAAGGTCTTGGCGTAACCGAGCTCGGCGCTCTTCATCCGGTCGCGGCCGAGGATGAGCATGGTCAGCTCGGCCAGGTAGTCACCGGTGAGGACGTCGAGTTCGCCGCCGGAGAGCATCTCGCGCATCGCGGAGATGCGGTCGCCGTAGAACCCGGACATGTTGCCGACGCGCAGTGGCGCGGGGGTGGACGGTCCGGGGGTGGACGGCGTGGACGTGGACGAGGTCATGCTCGTGCTCCCTTCTCACGGCCGCTGCCGGGGAGTCCGGCGAACGCCTGGGCGATGCGGAGCCATCCCAGCGCGTCCTCGCCGTCCGCCTCCAGAGCGGTGTCGTCGAGGTGCACACGCTGGGTGACCAGCAGACAGAAGTCGAGGATCGGGCCCGTGACCCGCTGCTCGGCGTCGGCGGGGCCGAACTCGAGGACGGTGCCGTCGGCCTGTGTGAGGGCGACGTGGACCTCGGAGGCGGGTGCCTCCAGCCCGTTCATCATGTAGGCGAACGCGCGGGTCTTCCAGCCCAGACGGGCGACGTGCGGGAGGGCGCCGAGGAAAGCCGGGTCGGTGTCGACGCCCACGCCCAGGGCGTCCGCGACGTCCACGCCGTGCGCCCAGGTCTCCATGATCCGGGCGGTGGTCATGGACTTGGACCGCATGGGCGGGCCGAACCACGGGATCTTCTCCCCCGGGTCGGCGGCCTTGAGCGCGTCGGCGAGTTCGCCCCGGGCGAGGCGCCAGCGCGCGAGGACCTCGTCGCGACCGGTGGCGGCGATCTCGGCCGCGCCGGCGTCGACGAAGCCTGTGGGGTCTGACGAGGCCTTGTCCACCACGGCCTGGAAGGCTTCCGCGTCGCGGATGGCGGTGACGGAGACCTCGTCGGTCCAGGCCAGGTGGGCGATCTGCATCGCGACGTCCCAGCCCTCGGCCGGGGTATCGGTGTTCCAGCGATCGGCCCCGACGGTCTCGACGAGCTCGTCCACCCGGGCGTTGAGTGCGGCGAGGGCCGCGTGCGGATCCTCCGTCTCGGAGGGCTGGGGCTTGGTCATGGCGAGAACGATCCCACCTCCCCACGAATAAAGCAAGCGTGCTTGCTTGCTTTTGTCCGCCACCCCTGGAAGTCTTTGCCGTGGTGATCCCCGTCACTTCTGATGCGGGAGGCCCCGACCCCTTACGGAGACACCGTGCGACTAGATCTGACCGGGATCGACCCCGTCGACCACGCCCTGGCCCGCCGCTGCTCGGTGGGTGACCTCCCCACCCGGGCGGCGGCCACGTTCGCGGGCCGGACCGCCCTCACGGACGACGCGGGATCGTGGACGTATCTCGAGCTCGAGGCCGTGTCCAACCGGTTCGCCCACGGGTTGACCGCGCACGGGATCGAGGCGGAGGAACCGGTCGCGCTCCTGTCGATGAACTGCCGCGAGTTCGTCGCCACCTACTTCGGGACGGCCAAGGCGGGGATGGTCTCGCTGCCCATCAACCTCCTGTCCGGGTTGGACAACATCGAG
Source organism: Dietzia sp. DQ11-71 (assembly GCF_014144995.1). Lineage (NCBI taxonomy): Bacteria > Bacillati > Actinomycetota > Actinomycetes > Mycobacteriales > Dietziaceae > Dietzia > Dietzia sp. DQ11-71. The sequence goes on from NZ_JAALDT010000047.1 coordinate 16,596, forward strand.
CACGCCCTGACCGACTCGGGGACCCGCATCCTCGTGGTCCACGGTTCACTCGCGGAATTGGTGATGGGAGCGGTCGCCGCCATTCCCGCGATCCGCACCGTCGTCGTCGTCGGAGGCGTGCCCGACGGCCTGGAGGCCCCCGCCGACGGTCCCGCGCTGATCGGGTGGGACGACCTCCTGGCCGACGACGACACCAATCCCGACACGGTGATCGGCGACCGCCAGGTCGTGCAGTGCCTCTACTCTTCCGGGACCACCTCACGCCCCAAGGGCGTCCTCACCTCGCACCTCGCGGTGACCATGGCCGCGCTCGGCAACGGGGCCGTCTTCGGCCTCAACTGGGGAGCCGAGGCCTCGGTCACGGTCTGCCCGCTCCCCCTCTTCCACACCGCCGGCCTCAACGGGGTCCTGTTGTCCGCCGTCACCATGGGCGCGACCGTCCACCTCCTGCCGGGCTTCGACCCGGTCCAATACGCCGACACGGTCGCCCGGGTCCACGCCACCCACCTGGTCGGCCTGCCTCTCATGCTGGAGGCCCTCGCCGACGGCAGGGACCGCGGCCTCGACCTGTCCTCGATCCGGTTCCTGCTCTACGCCATGGCCCCGATGTCCGAGGAGATGCGCAGACGCCTGGAGTCCGCGCTCCCGGACGCCAGGATGGCGCTGGCCTCGGGGATGAGCGAGTGCACCCCGGCCACCGTGATGCAGTGGCCCGAGCTCAATCCGGACAAGTCCGACTCCTGGGGTTACCCCACCCCGATCGCGGAGAACCGGATCAGCGAACCGGGCGGTGCCGAGCTCATGCCCGTCGGCCAGGAAGGCGAGATCGTCTACCGCGGACCGACGGTGATGGAGGGCTACTGGAACAACCCCGAGGCCAACGCCGCGGCGTTCGTGGGCGGCCGCCTGCACTCCGGCGATCTGGGGCGTATCGACCGGGAGGGGGTCGTGTGGTTCGCCGACCGCGTCAAGGACATCGTCAAGTCCGGCGGCGAGAACGTCTCCTCGATGCACGTGGAGCGGGTCCTCATGGACCACCCGCACGTCGCCGAGGTCGCCTGCGTCGGGCGCCCGGACCCCAAGTGGGGCGAGCTCGTGGTCGCAGTCGTGGTGCCCGCCGAGGGCGCACCGGCCGAGGACGATCTCAAGGGCTCGGTCATGGAGTTCGGCGCGGAGCGGCTCTCCCCCTCGCACCGGCCGCGCGACGTCGTGGTGGTCGACTCCATCCCCCGCACGGCGACCGGGAAGATCCGAAAGGCCGAGCTGCGGGCGGCGCAATGACAGGGCGGGGTCAGGGGCCGACCTCGAGGAGCTCGCCGGGGATCTCCAGGCGGGCCGCCGTGAGGTCGGCTCCGAGCCCGGGCCGCAGCACCTCGCCCCGTGGCGGGCGGGCCACGAGATTGACCGCCCGGAGATTGGGCAGCAGGTAGCGCCGGATGTCCATACCGTCGAGACCCGGGATGAGTTCACGGATCCGCTCGACGGTGAGCTCCCCGGCCAACCAGGCGAACGCCGAGTCGTCCCATGTCCACACCGCGATGTTGACCCCGCGGCCGACCACCCCGCGTCGCACACTCGCGACCGAGCCCAGGACGGCGGTGACGGGCTCCCCGCCCGGGACGGCGCCCGGAGTCCACGGGGTCGGTAACTCCCCCGGCCCGATGGGCGCGGTCTCGACCGGCACCGGGACCGTGACGCGGGCGCCGTCGGGCATGACCACGGAGTGCCCCGTCTCCCCCTGCGCCAGGGGGCGGGCGACCCGCACGGGACGCCGGTCGCCACCGGTACCCCGTGTCATGGCGACCACCGCCACGACCGGCGGGGCCGGTTCACCACGGGCACCGCTGATCCGGACCCGGTCGGTGCCCTCCTGCGCAAGCCTGAGGGAGTCGAGCCGCAGCACCACGTCGGGCGCCGCGTAGCGGGCCCCCGCCACGCCGTCGAGGAGCTGGTCGGTGACGGTCCCGACGGTGACCGACCCGAAGGCGGACGGATGGCGCGTGACGACCGCGCAGCCGTCGTCGGCGATCTCGGCGATGGGGTACCCGCCGGTGACCGGATCGGTGGTGCGGGTGACGTCGGTGGTGGAGTCGACGACCCCGGTCGCGCCGGGGCCACCGGAGAGCACGTGCCCCACCGCGACCGAGCCGGCCAGGGCGTCCAGGGCGGACGGGGTCCAGCCGTGGTGCGCCGCCGCG
>NZ_JAALDT010000480.1:0-5676 GCF_014144995.1 Dietzia sp. DQ11-71
GTCATTGTCGCCCATCGCGGCGGCATCCGCCGGACCCGGGTGCGAGGATGTCGGCATGTGTGGACGGTTCTCCCTCTCCTCGGACCCGGCGCTGCTCGCGGTGGAGCTGGACGCGGTCGACGAGGCGACGTCCCCGCCTCCCGGCCTGTTCCCCGCCATCGCGCCCCGGGCCCCGCGGTTCAACATCGCGCCCACCACCACGATCCCGGTTCTGGCTCTGGACGTCCCGCGGTCCGAGAGGCTCGTCGAGCCGGCCGGATCGGCGGCGACGGCGCGTCAGGGCGTGACCCCTGGCCCGGGCACGGCGGCGGGCCCGGCAACGCCCCGGCGGGTGCTCCGGGCGATGCGGTGGGGGCTCGTTCCCTCGTGGGCGGGGGACTCGCAGCGGCTGCCGAACCTGTTCAACGCCCGGGTGGAGACCGCGTACTCCAAGCCGTCGTTCCGGTCCGCGGTCGCCCGCCGGCACTGCGTGATCCCCATGGACGGCTGGTACGAGTGGGTCGCGGGCGAGCCCGCGACCCCCGGCGGAAAGGCGGGGCCCAAGCAGCCGTACTTCATGAGCCTGCCGGGGGACCGCGGCCTGCTCATGGCCGGGTTGTGGGAGGCCCGACGGGACCCGGTGGACGAGACGGTCACCCAACTGTCGTGCACGATCCTCACCACGGAGGCGCTCGGGTCGCTGCGCCGGGTGCACGACCGGATGCCGCTGGTGGTCCGCCCCGAGGTGCTCGGGGACTGGCTCGATCCCGCTGTCATGCGTGACCCGCGTGCCCTGGTGGACGGCGCGGGCGGTGACCTGGGCGAGTGGGCCGAGTCGGTGGAGATCAGGCCGGTGTCGCGGGCGGTGTCCACTGTTCGCAACGACGGTCCGGAGCTGGTGCGGCCGGTCGACTCCGCCGAGGGGATGCTCTTCTAGGCGGTCGTGACCGGGCGGCCGTGTCCGGGCGGCCGTGTCCGGGCGGCCGTGACCGGGCGGTCAGCCGGCCGTGATCGGGGCGGTCACCGCCCGGGTGATCGCCACCAGATCCACGGGGGCGAGCTCGATCTCCCACCCGCGTCTGCCGGCGCTGCACAGGATCGTGGGATGGGCCAGGGCCGAGGCGTCCACCACAGTCGCCAGGGGGCGTCGCTGGCCGACGGGCGACACGCCCCCGACGACGTACCCGGTGCTCTTCTCCGCCACGTCGATCGGCGCCAGGGTGGCTTTGCCGCACCCCAGGGCGGCGGCCGCGGCCTTGAGGTCCAGCGAGGAGGTCACGGGCAGGACCGCCACCGCGAGCGGGACCCGTGACCCCTCGGGAGGTCTGCCGGTGGCCAGGACCAGTGTCTTGAACACCCTGTTCGCGGCCACCCCCAGTCGGTCGCCCATCACGCGGGCCGCCTCGTCGCCGTAGGCCGCGTCACCGGTCACCTCGTAGGTGTGCACGGTGTGGTCGATGTCGGCGTCGCGCAGCGCGACGATCGCCGGGGTCGCCGCGGCGCCGCCTCGTCCCTTCCTGCTGCCCACGGGACGGGAGCCTAGCGGGTGACGGGGTCCGGAATACCGCGACGGCCCACCGCGTTGATTCCCAGCAGGTACCCGGGGTAGGTCCCGGGTCGGAAGGGAGGGTGCGATGCGGACCGCGGTCCTCGACGCCCCGGGCGTGCGGTTAGACTCCGGGACACCGACAGGTGAGGAGTTCCGGTTGCCGACCGAGTTGCAGCCCGACGAGGCCGACCAGCGCGCAGAGAAGTTCGAGGAGCTGGCGATGCCTCTCCTCGACCAGCTCTACGGCGCGGCCTTGCGGATGACCCGGAATCCCGCCGATGCGGAGGACCTGGTGCAGGAGGCCTACGCCAAGGCCTTCGCGGGATTCCACTCGTTCAAGCCGGGGACCAACTTCCGCGCGTGGATGCATCGCATCCTCACCAACGCGTACATCAACCACTACCGCAAGCGTCAGCGCCAGCCCGCGCAGTACCCGACCGATGAGATCACGGACTGGCAGTTGGCCGCCGCGGCCGAGCACACCTCGACGGGCCTCCGCTCGGCGGAGGTCGAGGCGATGGAACTGCTGCCGGACGACGAGATCCGGGCGGCCCTCGCCGAGCTGCCGGAGGAGTTCCGGATGGCGGTGTACTACGCCGACGTCCAGGACCTGCCGTACAAGGAGATCGCGGAGATCATGGACACCCCGCTGGGGACCGTGATGTCGCGTCTACACCGCGGTCGCAAGCAGCTGCGCGAGCTGCTGCGCGACGTGGCCACCGAGCGGGGTTTCGGCCGCGACCGCGAGGAGGGGGCGAAGTGATGAGGGAGCACGACCCACGACTCGACGAGATCGACTGTCGGTCGGCGAAGCGCGACCTGTCCCTGCTGGTGGACCTCGAGTGCGACGACGCCTGCCGCTCTCGACTCGAACATCATCTCGCGGGGTGTCCGGACTGCCGGGAGTTGTTCCTCTCGGAGCGCCGCCTCAAGGCGAAGCTCTCCAGTTCGTGCTGCGAGAAGGCTCCGACCGGGCTGCGGGAACGCCTGATGGTGGAGATCCGACGCACGACGGTGACCACGACGGATGCGGACGGCACCACCGTGGTTCACAGACACACGACCGTCGAGAGACGCGACTTCGGCTGATCCGCGGACGCGGTGACGGACGACGAGGGGGCGGGCACCGGTCAGGTGCCCGCCCCCTCGTCGTCCACGGCGTCCGGACTCAGCTGTTCGGACGCTTACCGTGGTTGGCGTTCTTCTTACGGCGATCCCGCCTCTTGCGGCCACGCTTGCTCATGGTCGCCTCCTTTCGTCGGTGTACAAGTCTTCCATGCGCGGGCCCGTGTGGTTGCATTGGAGGTGTCCGGGGGCCGTTGTCGAGGAAGCAGAGGAATAATCCATATGACTGAACAGGTCCGTGCCGAGATGGTCGCGAACGTCTTGGAGGTCGTCGCGGCGGTCGGCACCGAGGTCGCCGAGGGCGACACGATCGTTCTCCTGGAGTCGATGAAGATGGAGATCCCGGTGCTGTGTGAGGGCTCGGGAACCGTGACGGAGGTCGCGGTGAAGCCCGGCGACGTCATCCAGGCGGGCGATCTCATCGCCGTCATCGACTGACCGATCTGCCGCCACAACGGCGGGAGGCCGGTTCCCACCCTGATCGGGTCGGGAACCGGCCTCTCGTACGCTGGCCGTCCTGGGGTCGGACGACGGCCGCGTCAGACGGTCGGGGTCAGACCGTGGTCCGGGTGCGGGCGCGGCGACGCTTGAGGGCGCGACGCTCGTCCTCGCTCATGCCGCCCCACACGCCGGCGTCCTGGCCGGACTCGAGGGCCCAGGTCAGGCACTCGGCGGTGACGGGGCAGCGGTTGCAGACGATCTTCGCCTCGGCGATCTGCGCGAGGGCGGGGCCGGAATTGCCGACGGGGAAGAACAGCTCGGGATCCTCGTCGCGGCAGATGGCCTTGTGGCGCCAGTCCATGGGAACTCCTTCGTCGTGAGACCGAGGTCGGGTGCGCCGGGCAGCACGAAAACGCGCCGTTCAGGCGTGGACCTGTACGATCGACGTGAGAACGTGCGTATTCGGTGACACCCGACGGGGTGGTGGGGGTTGTACCCGCTCCGCGGGCTCGCTCCTGCTGGAGTGGCTCCCGGTTAAGGCAAGGCAAACACGGTGTGTCTGTGCTGTTACAACTGATCGTCCCACGATTCCCTGACAAGTCAACCCTCTTGAACCTCGATGTGGTAAACGTCACGCGCTTTGTCAAATCGGCGCGAAAGCGCACACCAGAGGCTGTTATCGCCTAGGTGGAGCGCGCTCCACCAGGGGTGTGGGGCCCGGTGGATCCGGTGCCACATAGTCTTGAGAGGTGAACGTGAGACGACAGGACGAGCCCCGTGTTCCGGCAGACCCGCGGATCGCGATCCCCGGCCCGGTCCGCCTCGCCGGCTGGATCGCCTCTGCTCAGGGGCTCATCGGCGTGGGCATCGCGGTGGTCCTGTTGGTCCGTGCGATCGGCGGCCACCGCGAGGAGACCGTGGTCATCAGCGGGTACGGGACCGCCGTGTGGTTCGCGATCCTCGGGGGCGGGTTGTTGGCCGCCGGACTGGGGTTGTTGCGCGGTCGGAGGTGGGGCCGCGGTCTGGTGGTGATCGCCGAGCTGCTGCTGCTCTTCGTCGCGTGGTACGTGGGGGTGGGGTCGCACCAGTACCTGGCCGGGATCGCCCTGGCGGTGGTGTGTGCCTCCGCCCTGGTGGCGTTGTTCCGGCGCGACGCCGTCGAGTGGTACGCCGCCTGACCGACTGGTACGCCGCCCGACCGGCCGTCCGCGGCCCGGTCAGGCCAGCAGCTTGTAGGCGTGGATCGAGCCGCCGCGGCGTTCATAGAGGATGTCGCCGATCTGCGCCAGCCCGGTGACGCCGTCGCCCTCCGCGGAGGTGGCACCCAGCCGGAGCGTCTCGACGCCCGAGTCGTGATCCAGGAGACCGAAACCGCCGGCGACGGGGAGCAGTACCCAATCCCGCGCGGTGGTGACGTCGGGGTCGGGTGACCACCCGCCGGTCAGGCCCGGGCCGGTCGCCCCGCCGGCCGTCCAGGTGTGCTGGCCGGTATCGGTCCGGAAGGCGTGGGTGGCGCCGCCGTCGAACCACCGTGCCTGGGTGTCGTCGCCGGAGAGTGTGGTGGCGCCCGGTTTGGCCGCGGGCTCGGAGTCCAGTCGCAGGACGGGGGAGTACTGGCGCGGGGAGGTGAACCATTCGACGGCCCAGGCACCGTCACGGTCGGTCAGTGCGAGGACGCCCTCGTCGGTGACGTCGATGATCCACAGGCCCCGGGCGCCGGTGGTCTCCGAGGCGATCTCCTCGGGCTTGCGGCTGTCCTCGGGGACGGTCTCGGCGAGCGTGAGCCGTGTGGAGTCGTCGCCGGGGCAGCGTTCGGCGACGGCGAACCGGTCGTCGGTGAGGTCGGCCGTTCCGAGGGTGCAGCCGGTACGTGGTTGCATGTCGGCTTCCTGGGGCGCCTCGACGGCGCCGTACTCGACGGTGCGGACGAGGTCGTCGCGCCAGATCTCGAGCCGCTCCGGGCTGGAGGCCAGCGCGTGCCGCCAGGTCGAGGTCAGTTCCATCGCGTCGGGGAAGGCGCTCTGCCGGGTGCTCGTGTACTGCTGCGTCGTCGGATCGAGGGCGGTGACGTCACTGCACCCGGCGGCCCCGTCGAACGCCGCGGCGAGGATGTCGGCATAGAACGTGGCCGCGCAGGGACGTCCGGCGTGCGAGTAGGTCCACCGCGGCTCGCCCGAGCCCGCGTCGCGGCCCACGAGGGTCCCGTCGTCGTCGATGGTGACGAGGTTGCCCTTCGTGGTCAGTGGGGCGCCCGCGCCCCCCGACGCGTGGGACCACAGGGGCTGGAGGGAGGTGGGGCGCTCGACCGCGGGGCCGTAGACGGGCTGCTCGTCGTCGGCGGCGCCGAAGTCCGATCGGTTCGCGCTCCCCGACAGCAGGACGGCGGCGGCCACCACCGCCATGACGACGACGATGACGGCCGCGGTCGCCAGATCGCGGCGTGTCCCCCGTTCGGAGGGCACACCGGGGAACCGTCGGCCCGGGCCGCCGGTGGCGTGTCTGTCTGCGCGCACGTGCCGTGTGTGGGGAGGTGGTGGCCCGGTCAGTCCTGACCGGCCTGGTCGGGCGACGACGACGAGGGG
>NZ_JAALDT010000481.1:0-1290 GCF_014144995.1 Dietzia sp. DQ11-71
GACGGGGTGACGAACTCGACCGCCCCGGTGCCGGCCCCGGGGTAGTCCGCCGGGTCGAACGGCACCTCGTTGGCCCAGGACGTGTGGATGTCGCCGGTGAGGAAGACGTGGTTGCGGTTGCCGGTGGCGCGGATGACTTCGAACAGGCGGCGGCGCTCACCGGCGTACCCGTCCCACTGGTCCGAGTTGTAGGTGATGCCCTCCCGCGGGACCCCCAGGAGTTCGGTGAGCGCGCCGGTCGTGCGCGCGTCCAACGGCGGGATGAGCACGGGCGAGACCATGACCGAGTTGCCGATGACGTTCCAGCGGGCGGTCGACGACCGCAGCCCGCGGGCCAGCCAGTCGAACTGCTCGGCGCCGGTCATCGTGTTGGTCTGGTCGATCGCCAGGCCGTTGAACCGATCGGGGCTCTCGGAACGGTACGAGCGCAGGTCCAGCATGCTGATCTCGGCCAACGACCCCCAGCGCAGGCGCCGGTAGAGGTGCCCGCCGTCGCGCAGCGACTCCGGCCGGACCGGCATCCACTCGAAGTACGCCTGCGAGGACGCGGCCTTGCGGTCTGAGAACGGGCCCTCGTGCGGCTGGTGGTTCTCGGCACCGTGCTCCCACGAGTCGTTGGCCAGCTCGTGGTCGTCCCACGTGCAGATCCAGGGGACGTGCGCGTGCAGGGACTGCAGGTCGGGATCGGTGTGGTACTGCGCAAGCCGGATCCGATAGTCGGCCAGGGTGACGATCTCGTGCGGTGGTTCGTGCGGGCGTATCGCCCCGATGGCGGCGGTGTACTCGCCGCGGCCGTACTCGTAGATGTAGTCACCGAGCTCGATGATCGCATCCAGGTCCCCGCGCGCCTCGAGGTGGCGGTAACCGGAGAAGTAGCCGGCCTCCCAGTTGGAGCACGACACCACGCCGACGCGCCAGCGGCCGGTGGCGGGCATGGCGCCGTCGGCGGGCGCGGTACGGGTGCGCCCGGTCCGCGAGACCTGACCGAGCGCGCGGAAGCGGTAGTGGTACCAGCGGTCCGGCGCAAGTCCGGTGCAGTCGAGCTTGACCGTGTGGTCGCGGCCGGCGTCGGTGACGACGGAGCCAGTGCGGACCAGGGAGGTGAACCCCGGGTCGGTGGCGACCTCCCAGGCGACGACGACGGGGTCACCGATCCCCGAACCGGGGCTCGCCTGCGGGGTGGGCGTCACCCGCGTCCACAGGATGACGCGGTCCGCCATGGGGTCGCCCGAGGCGACGCCGTGCCGGAAGACGGCTCCGGCCGGGGCCCCGCCACCTCCTGTGCCCCCG
>NZ_JAALDT010000482.1:0-5209 GCF_014144995.1 Dietzia sp. DQ11-71
CGGCCGCCACTGCGGCAGCGCCGGTCACCGCCTGCCACAGGGCCGGACGCTGGCCGTGGTGGTGCTCGCCCGAGCGCACCCACCCGCGGCGCGGCCACAGCCGGGAGACGTTCGGGGCGAGGGCCACCTCGATCTGCTCGTCGCTGGGCAGCTCCGGCAGTCCGGCCGAGTCCACCTCGGCGCGCCAGTCCGCGAGCAGCGCGACGAGAGGCTCATCCCCCTCGGGACGGTCGCCGCGTCCGAGCGCGTCGAGGAGCTCGTCGTCGCGATCCACCTCGACCCGGTCCTCGTCGACCCGGTCCTCGTCGTGGCCGTCCACGTCATGCACGTGGAGCGAGGCGTCATCGTCCCGGGTGCCGGGATCGACTTCGTCGTTCATCGCCATCGCTCCTCTCCGTCCTGCTCGATCCTCGCCCGGAGCTGCTTCATCGCCCGGTGTTGGGCGACGCGCACGGCCCCGGCCGTACTGTCGACGATCTCCGCGGTCTCCTCCGCGGAGAGTCCGACCACCACACGTAGCCGGATGATCTCCCTCTGCTTCTCGGGCAGGGTCTCGAGGAGGCGGCTCACCGCTCTCGACACCTCGCCGTCGAGGACGTGGTCCTCCGGCCCCGTGTCGGTCGAGAGCACCTCGGGGAGGTACTCCACGGGGTCGGACTTGTTCCGCGCGGCGCCACGATGGGCGTCCGCGACCTTGTGGGCCGCGATCCCGTACACGAAGGCCATGAAGGGACGTCCCTGGTCCCGGTACCCCGGCAGAGCCGAGAGAACCGCGATCAGAACCTCCTGGGCGACATCGTCAGCAGACAGGTTGACCCTCTCCGAGCCGCCGACGCGGGAACGGCAATACCGCACCACACCGGGCCGCACGAGCTCCAGCACCCGCGTGGCAGCGATGCGGTCACCCTTGACCGCCTCGGCTACGGCGAGTTCCAACTCGTCTGCTGTACCTGTCATCGGATTACGGGGGCCCCGTGTTACACGGATGTGTTACGGGGCACGGCCTTTCTCTCGGGTCGCGACGCACGTCACGACGGATCCCACGTCCCGGCCCGTCAGCGGCCGATGCGGCTCGGGCTCAGAACAGGCGTGTGACCCCTGGGTCGTGGGACCACTGCTGAGCGCCAAGCGTAACCGCTGGGGGGCGTGCGGGACCACGTGACCGGCCCGGAACGGGGCCGGGCCCCGTCCCCCGCGGCGCGGAGAGCGGGGCCCGGGAGGCCGGACGCGATCAGTGCGAGTGACCGGCGTGCGAGTGGCCGCCGGCGCCCTTCTCCTCGGGCTTCTCGACGATCGCCGTCTCGGTCGTGAGGACCATACGGGCGACCGAGCAGGCGTTGACCACGGCGGAAGAGGTGACCTTCACCGGGTCGATGATCCCGGCGGAGACCAGGTCACCGTACTCCCCCACGGCGGCGTTGAAACCGTCGCGCGGGCCCATCTCGGAGACCTTGCTCACCACGACGGAGCCGTCCTCGCCGGCATTGGCGGCGATCCAGAACAGCGGGGCGGACAGCGCCTTGCGGACCACGTTCACCCCGACCGCCTCGTCGGCGTCGGCGGTGTCGGCGGCGAGCCGCTCGAGTGCCGCGGCCGCCTGGACCAACACGGAGCCACCGCCGGCGATGACGCCCTCTTCCACGGCCGCCTTGGCCGAGTTGACGGCGTCCTCGACGCGGAGCTTGCGTTCGGTCAACTCGGTCTCGGTGGCCGCACCCACGCGGATCACGGCGACACCGCCGGCGAGCTTCGCGACGCGCTCCTCGAGCTTCTCGCGGTCCCAGTCGGAGTCGGTGGCCTCGGCCTCGCGGCGCAGCTGCGCGACGCGGGCGTCGACGTCCGCCTGGTCGCCGGCGCCGTCCACGATGATCGTGTCGTCCTTGGACACGGTCACCCGCCGGGCCTGACCGAGGACGTCCAGGCCGCACTCCGACAGCTTCATGCCCAGATCGGGGCTGATGACCTGCCCCTTGGTGACGATCGCCAGGTCCTCCTGGAAGGCCTTGCGTCGGTCGCCGAAGAACGGGGCCTTGATCGCGACGACCTTGAGGGTCTTGCGGATCGAGTTGACCACGAGGGTCGACAGCGCCTCGCCGTCGACGTCCTCCGCGATGATGAGCAGCGGCTTGCCGGTCTCGGCGACCTTCTCCAGCAGCGGGAGCAGATCCGGCAGGGAGCTGATCTTCTCGCGGTGGATCAGGATCAGCACATCCTCGTGGATGGCCTTCTGCTCGTCGGGGTCGGTGACGAAGTACGGCGAGAGGAAGCCCTTGTCGAAGGCGATGCCCTCGGTGACCGACACCTCGGTGTGCAGCCCCTGCGACTCCTCGACGGAGACGACGCCGTTGACTCCGACGGCGTCCATCGCCTCGGCGACCATGCGGCCGATCTCGGGGTCACGCGACGAGACCGTCGCCACCTGCGAGACGGCGTCCGAACCGGAGACCGGTGTCGCTGCCGCGCGGAGGAACTCCACGACGGCGGCGGAGGCCTTCTCGATGCCCTTGCCCATCGCCATCGGGTTGGAGCCGGCCGCCACGTTGCGCAGCCCCTGGCGGATGAGCGCCTGGGCGAGCACGGTGGCGGTGGTGGTGCCGTCGCCGGCGACGTCGTTGGTCTTGGTGGCGACACTCTTGACCAGCTGGGCGCCGAGGTTCGCGAACGGCTCGGAGAGCTCGATCTCGCGGGCGATGGAGACACCGTCATTGGTGACGGTGGGCCCGCCGAAGGCCTTGGCGAGCACGACGTGGCGGCCCTTCGGGCCGAGCGTGACCTTGACTGTGTCGGCGAGCTCGTCGACACCGGCGAGCATGCCCTTGCGGGCCTCCTCGTCGAACGCGATCAATTTGGACATCGATGGAACTCCTGGAGGGAAGTGGGTGGTCGTGACGGGCGGGTACCGCGGGGTGAGACACCTCCGCCCCGGTGGTGCCTGGCTCTGGCCGGCGCCGCCGGGGCGGGGGTCAACAGCTCACGTCAGTCGATGACCGCGAGGACGTCACGCGAGGAGAGGATCAGGTACTCCTTGCCCTCGTACTTGATCTCGGTGCCGCCGTACTTCGAGTAGATGACCTTGTCCCCCTCCTTGATGTCCATGGGGATGCGGTCGCCGTCCTCGTCGAAGCGGCCCTGGCCGACCGCGACGACGGTGCCCTCCTGGGGCTTCTCCTTGGCGGTGTCCGGGATGACGAGACCCGACGCCGTGGTGGTCTCGGCCTCGAGGGCCTGGACGAGAATCTTGTCCTCAAGCGGCTTGATCGCCACGATGATCCTCCCGTATGGGGTGTGGCCGCCCGGATGCCGGGCGACTCGGAGTGTGGTTGGACAGATCGGGACGCCGGTAGGCGGCCCGTGGTTTATGTACGACCCGGGCTGCCGCGTGCACCGTCGCGGGTGGCGCCCTCGGAGCTCCGTGTCTATTGGCACTCTACACAGGCGAGTGCCAGCACTCAAGGAAACCGCGTGCGGGTTCGCCGCCATCGGGGTCCGACGGGGATCGGAGAACGCTCGGCGCGGGCCTGCGCCGCGGGTAGGCTCACCCGCACCGCACGGACATCAACCGGACCACCCCCTCTGCCCGACCCGATCCCGATCGAGTACAGCGAGGCCCAGAAATGACCACAGTCGCGCCCCCGGACATCGTCACCGCCGCAGGCGAGGGCGGGGAGGCGAAAGCCGACGCCCCGGGGTGGCAACCGGCCCTCCGCGGCTTCCTCGCCGTCTACCTGCTCGGCGCGGCCACCCTACTGGCCGTCGTGGCCACCGAGGCGACCGGAGTGGCGATCCTCGGCGCCGTGCTCTTCCCACTGGGTCTCACCATGGTCGTCCTGCTCGGTTGGGAACTCGTCACCGGCGCCTACGGGCTGGTCCCGCTGGCCGCGATGGAGGGCCGCCTCCGGGTGCGCGACTGCCTACGGATCTTCGGCTGGATGATCCTCGGGCACACCGTCGGCGGGCTCGCGGCGGCGTGGATGCTGACCTCCGTGCTCACCGGGATGGGGACCGAACCCGACGCCACCGGGGCCCAGGGCCTGGTGGACCTCGCGGTGGAGAAGACGGTCGCCTACAAGGAGGCCGGCGTCGTCACCGGACTCGGTTGGGTGACGTTGAGCGCCGTGCTGTGCAACTGGCTGGTCGCGCTCGGCGTGATCATGTCGCTCTCCTCCACGAGCACCTCGGGCAAGATCCTCGCCATCTGGCTGCCGATCCTCACGTTCTTCGCGCTCGGTTACGAGCACGCGGTCGTCAACCACTTCACGATCCCCGCGGGCATGATGCTCGGGGCCGATGTGAGCATCGCCGACTGGCTGCTGTGGAACCAGATCCCGGTGCATGTCGGTAACTTCATCGGCGGGATCACCCTCGCGGGGTTGGGACTGTACTTCGCGCAACGGACGCGGGTCGACCGCTCCCCCGGGGCACCGGCGGGCCACACCCACCCACCCCAGGAGTGACCTCCTCGTATGCACCCACCCGAGAAGCCAGGGGATCGGCCCGACGGGCCGCGCCGCCGAACCGGGTCCGACGGCACGCCGGGATCGTTCCACCCTCCCGGGACCAACACACTGGCCGTCGTCGCCCTCGTGATCGCCGTCGCGAACGTGGTGTTCGGCTCGTTCCTCGGCCTGTTCGTGCCACTGGTCCCGGCCGCCGTCGCGGTCGTCGTGGTCGCGATCGGACACACGTCCCTCAGGCAGATCACCCGCAGCGGCGAGGCCGGAAGGGAGATGGCCGTGTCCGCCCTCGTGATCGGCTACCTCTGTCTGGCCGGGGTCGCCGCGTTCCTGCTGATGGCGTTCACGTTCACCACCGTGGGGATGGCGCTCCTCGGCTACTAGGCGACCTGGGTGACCTCGACCGGCAGCCCGGGGTCGGCCGCCACGGTCAGGGGGCTGGGGTCCGCGTCCGCGGCGAGGAGCGCGGAGGCGACCCCCACCACCATCGCGCCGTTGTCGGTGCACAACCGCGGCCGCGGGACGCGCAGGGTCAGGCCCGCGTCGGCACACCTGCTCGCGGCGAGGTCACGCAGCCTGGAGTTGGCGGCGACCCCGCCACCCACGAGCAGGGTGTCCACGCCCAGGTCGGTGCAGGCCCGGACAGCCTTCATGGTGAGCACGTCGGCCACCGCCTCCTGGAACGAGGCCGCGACGTCCGCCACGTCGAGCTGCTCGCCGTCGCGTTCGGCGGCCTCGATGCGTCGGGCGACCGA
>NZ_JAALDT010000483.1:0-1942 GCF_014144995.1 Dietzia sp. DQ11-71
GGCAGTGGAGCCGCCCTCCGACCCGGCGTCGGCGTCGGCCGCGCTGGCGGGCTTCTCGCCGTCGATCTCCACCACTTCGCCGTCGACGAACGGCCCGCCGGCGCGGTCCTCGGCCTCGACCTGCGCGATCGCCGCCTGCTCGGCCGCCTTGGCCGCCTTCTGGCGGCGGAAGGAGTTCCACATGTTGATGAACGTGGCGATGCCGGCCAGGACGAACAGCGGCACGGCCAGCATGAGGATGTCGCTCTGCTGCAGCCCCGGGTGCAGCGAGTCCATGACCTCCTGCGGCATCCGGATGTAGGACGCCAGGGGCACCCCGAAGATCTCGGCGTTGAGGAAGGAGGCGACCTGCTCGGGCTGGAACGCCCCGTTGGTCATGGTCGAGGCCTCCTCGATGGACTTGCCGGGAGGCGAGAAGTTGAGCAGCACGTAGTACAGGCCGAGGAACACCGGGATCTGCACCAGCAGCGGCAGGCACCCGGCGGCGGGGTTGACGCCGGCGCCGGAGTACAGCTCCTGCATCTCCTTGGCCTGCGCCTGGCGGTCCTCGGGGGACTTGCGGCCGGAGTACTTGAGCTGCAGCTCCTTCATCTTGGGAGCGAGCTGCGCCATCTTGCGCATCGAGTACTGCTGCCGCCACATGGACCGCATGAGCAGCAGCCGCACGGTCACCACTAGCAGCAACACCGAGCCGACCCATGCGATGCCGGAGTCGGGGTCCACGACGAAGCTCAACGCCCAGTGCCAGAACTTCATGACGAGTGACACCGGATACGCGAACAGGTCCACGGGCTTCTCCAACGACGAGCGGCGCCGGATCGGGCGCACGGGGCGGGACAGACCACAAAGGTCGGGCTCCAGCGTGCCAGGGTGGGCACCGCAACGGGGAATCAGGGTCGCGCGGCTGCGCCGAGCGCGGTCAGATGTGGCAGCCCACCCACACCGGCTCGGGGTGCAGCTCCACGCCAAACGCCTCCCGCACCCCGTCACGTACCTCGCGCGCCAACGCGATCACGTCGTCCGCGGTGGCCTGACCCCTGTTGGTCAGCGCCAGCGTGTGTTTGGTGGAGAGACGAGCGGGTGACGACGACGAGGGATGCCCCTTGGAGAAACCGGCCCGCTCGATGAGCCATCCCGCCGAGAGTTTGACGCCCCCGGGTGCGGAGAAGGCGGGCATCTGCTCGGACTGCGCGGTGCCGAGCCTGGCGGCCACCCGGGATCGCACCGTGGGGAGTTCGTCCTGGGGTATCACCGGGTTGGTGAAGAACGATCCCGCGGACCAGGTGTCGGAGTCGTCGTCGTCGAGCACCATCCCCTTGCCGCGGCGCAGGTCGAGCACCGTGCGCCGCACCACGGCCGGGTCGGTCCGGTCACCAGGGGCGACACCGAGGCGGCCGGCGAGTTCGGCGTAGCGGATCGGTTCGCTGCGTCCGGCGGGATCGAGGCGGAACTCCACCTCGAGGACCACGGCGCGGTCGGTGTTCTTCAGGATGGACGTGCGGTACTCGAGGCCGAGGGCGTCGGGGGTGACCCATTCGTCGACGCCGGTGGCGCGGTCGAACCAGCGCACGCGGTGCAGGATCTGGGCGACCTCCACCCCGTAGGCGCCGACGTTCTGCACGGGCGTCGCGCCCACGGATCCGGGGATGCCGGACAGGCACTCGAGGCCGCCGTACCCGCGCGCGACCGTGTCGGCGACCAGATCGTCCCAGGTCAGGCCCGCGCCCGCGCGGACGACGAGCTGGTCCTCGGTCGGGCCGGCGAGGTAGTCGATCTCCCGGTTGCGCACCGCCACCGCCACCAGGTCGAGGTCGCCGCCGGCCACCACCAGGTTCGAACCGCCCCCCAACACGAGCACCGGCACGTCCGCGGCGTCCAGGGCGCGGACCGCCGCGAAGACCGCGTCCGGGGTCGCACACTCCAGCAGCGCGCGGGGGCGGCC
>NZ_JAALDT010000484.1:0-2052 GCF_014144995.1 Dietzia sp. DQ11-71
CCCGGGCGACCGGCCCCCGCCCCCGCCGCTAGGGTGTGACCGTGCAGAGCAACGGCCGTATCTCCCCGCTGCCGCTCGACGACGACCTCCGCACCCTGGAGCCGCACGAGCGGGTCCGTCCCGGTGACGGGGTCGGCGCGGAGGCCCTCGCGGCGTGGGGTGGGCCGGTCGGTCGCCACGCGGTGGTCGGCCGTCAACGGTTCTGGACCCCGCTGCGCGTGATCATGCTGTTCGCCGTGATCTTCCTGGCGTTCGGGTTCTTCTCCAAGGCCGCCTGCCTGGAGACCACCCATCCCACCGACGGTTCGCAGCCGGGCCTCAACTGGGACGGCCGCCAGTACTACAAGGCGTGTTACGCGGACCCGCTGCCGCTGTACTCGGCCGAGGGGTTGAACACCGGCGCCTTCCCGTACAAGTACATGTGGATCGCCGACAACGGCGAGGTCCGCTACATGGAGTACCCGGTGGTGTCCGGGATGTTCCAGTACGTCACGGCGCAGGCGGCCCAGGCCTGGCACGCGGTCTTCCCCGGCGGGCTCATCGAGGTGGCCAAGTATTTCGTCCTGGGCAGTGTCCTGCTGGCGTTGGCGTGGATGGTCGCCGTGTGGGCCACCTACCTGTCCGCGGGGCGCAGACCCTGGGACACGCTGCTCATGGCGGCCAGTCCGCTCATCATCTTCCAGGCTTTCACCAACTACGACCTGATGGCGATCGCGCTCGCCTCCGTCGCGCTGTTGCTGTGGGCCCGTTCGCGCCCGGTCTGGGCCGGGGTCGTGCTGGGCCTGGGCGTGGCGGCGAAGCTGTACCCGCTGTTCCTGTTCGGCGCACTGCTGGTGGTGGCCCTGCGCCGTCGGCGCTTCGCCGAGCTGGGTAAGGCGGCCGCGGCCGCGGTGGTGGCCTGGCTGGCCGTGAACCTGCCGATCATGATCCCGTTCCCCGAGGGCTGGCGGGAGTTCTACCGACTCAACTCGGACAGACCCGCCAACCCCGAGAGCATCTACGCGGTCATCCAGACCCTCACCGGGTGGCAGGGCTTCGACGCGGCCCGCGCGGCGGGGGAGGCCCCCGCGACACTCAACCTGGTGTCGTTGGGGTTGTTCGCGCTCGGCTGCATCGCGGTGCTCGTCATCGGACTCACTGCGCCCGTCACCCCCCGGGTCGCGCAGCTGGCGTTCCTCATCGTGGCCTTCTTCCTGCTCACGAACAAGGTGTGGAGTCCGCAGTACTCGCTCTGGCTGGTGCCCCTCGCGGTGCTCGCCGTCCCCCGCGTGCGGCTTCTGCTGCCGTGGATGGCGTTCGACGCCCTGCTCTGGGTGGCGCACATGTCGTACTTCCACGGCGTGGACAACAAGGGGATCGGCGCGGACGTGTTCCACCCGCTCGTCCTGGTGCGCGACCTGCTGGTCGTGGCGATCTGCGCGGTGGTCATCCTCGAGATCTACCGCCCCCACCTGGATCGCGTCCGCATGACGCACCAGGGCACACCCGAGGGCCCGGACCCGCTGGCCGGGGTGCTCGCCGACCCGGACGAACTGCTCGTCGTCGCCCCGCCCGCGAGGCGCGACCCCGTCGACGCCCCCCGGAAAGAGGACGCCGCCCCATGAGTACCAACTCCATGGTCTGGATGTTCGTCTGCATCCTGATCGGATTCATCTGCATGGTCACCGCTGCCGGCGGCTACCGGGCCGGGTGGCGCCAACCCGTGTGGATCGGCTGGACGGTGGCGGCGTTCCTGTTCCTCACCGTCATCCCGGTCACGCAGGCGCTGACCATCGGTCTCCAGCACGGCTGACCGCCCCCGCCCCCGGTCAGCGGCCCGGCGCTCCCACTGCGCGACCCGCTCAGCCGCACAGGTCGAACGGCTCGGTGTCCGGGAAGTGCCGGCCCCATTCCTCGGCGGTGAGCTGCACGCCACCGGCGCAGGCCTCGCTCACCACCCGGTCCGGGTCGAGCTGCCACATCCACATGGCGCCTTCGACGCCCACCGCGAGCAGGCCGCCCGTGGGTGAGGCGCTGCGGCCCTGGTAGAGCAGGGGATCGGTGGTCGACCCC
>NZ_JAALDT010000485.1:0-1355 GCF_014144995.1 Dietzia sp. DQ11-71
CGCGGTCGAGCAGCTGCGCCGCGAACGGATCGCCGCCGCCCGGCGCTGAGCCGCCCCTCCGATCCGCTCCCCGGATCGCGATCTGCCCTCCGATCCGTCCCGAGCCGCCCCGAGCCGCCCCGGGCCGCCTCGATCCGCCCCGAGCCGCCTCGATCTGCCCTCCGACTATTGATACGCGCTGCGGCGCCCGCGGGCGGATCGCATACCGAGGGGCGGATTCGTGTCGTGACCGGGAGGTCGTCTGCGTCCGGGGGTAGCGATGGCCGTGGACGCCCGATCGCCCTGCGGGTCGGCGCCTCTGACATACCCTCGGTGACATGTGTGAACACCACGGCGCCGCCACCCTCACCGGGACCGTGTCCCCGCCCGATCCCGCCGTCGAGGCAGCGCAGGTCCGCGCGTTGTGGGAGCCGCTGGGGCTGCCGGGGGTCATCGACGTGCACACCCATTTCATGCCGACGCGGGTCATGGACAAGGTGTGGAACTACTTCGACGCCGCCGGCCCCAAGATCGGGCGTCCCTGGCCCATCACGTACCGGGAGGCCGAGGACGAGCGGGTCGAGCGGCTGCGCTCGTACGGGGTGCTGGCGTTCTCGTCCATGCTGTACCCGCACAAGCCCGAGATGGGGGCCTGGCTCAACGCGTGGGCCGCGGAGTTCGCCTCCCGGCACCCGGATTGTCTGCACACGGCGACCTTCTATCCCGAGCCGGCGGCGGCCGACTACGTCCGGGATGCCGTCGACGCCGGGGCACGGGTGTTCAAGTCGCACATCCAGGTGGGCGAGTACGACCCCCGTGACCCGCTGTTGGAACCGGTGTGGGGTGTGCTGTCCGAGGCGCAGGTGCCCACGGTCATCCACTGCGGGTCCGGGCCCGTGGCGGGCGAGTTCACCGGACCTGAGCCGGTGGCTGCGGTGCTCGAGCAGTTCCCTGAGCTGCCGCTGATCGTCGCCCACATGGGCATGGGCGAGTACTCGGAGTTCCTCGATCTGGCCGAGCGGTACCAGAACGTCTACCTCGACACCACGATGGCGTTCACGGACTTCGTCGAGGAGACCATGCCGTTTCCAGAGGACGAGCGCGGTCGCCTGGCCGATCTGGGCCACAAGGTTCTGTTGGGGACGGACTTCCCGAACATCCCGTACCCGTACGCGCACCAGCTCGAGGCCCTCGCCGGGCTCGGGATGGGCGACGACTGGCTACGGGCGGTGTGGCACGGAAACGCCGCGAGGCTGTTCGGGCTCTGACTCCGCGCCCGGGTAGCCGATCTCCGGGCTCGGTGCGGGGTCGGCCGGGGCCGGGGCCCACGCGTCCGGGGCAGGCGGGGTGTCCTGAGCGGGCGCGGAGGTCGGCGC
>NZ_JAALDT010000486.1:0-3210 GCF_014144995.1 Dietzia sp. DQ11-71
CCGCCTCGTAGAGCGGATCCAGGATGTTCTCGGCGATGCTGGTCCAGGCGTCCGGGCCCAGCATGAGGCCGATCTGCTCCCCGGCCACCAGCAGGTTCTCGGCGGCGTCGATATCGTCCGCCGAGCGCCCGTAGAGCTCGTGGAAGGTCGAGCGCAGGACATCCAGTGGCGACAGGTCTGCCGGCGCCTGCTCCACCTGCCGCACCCATTCGGCGATCTGTTCGCGCAGGAAGTGCACGAACGCGTCCTCGCGGTGGGCGAAGTAGTTGTGGAACGTCCGGGTCGAGACACCCGCCCTCCCGGCGATGGCCGAGACCGTCGCCCGCTCCGCCCCCTCGGCGACCAGCAGTTCCACTGCGGCCGCCGAGAGGCGGGTGCGGGTGTCGGCCTTCTTGCGCTCACGCAGGCTAGGCATCGACGCGGGCCTTCTCACCACCGTCGGCGGATGCCACAGCGGAGCTCTCCTGCTGCCCGGTCTCCAGGGCGGAGCCCTCCACGTCGACGGTGGGGAGGATCTTGTCCAACCACCGCGGCAGGCCCCAGGCGCGCTCGCCGAGGAGGAACATCACCGCGGGGATGATCGTCATGCGGACGACGAAGGCGTCGAACAGCACGGCGACCGCCAGGGCGAAGCCCATCACCTTGATGAACTGCTCGTCGATCAGCATGAACGCGGCGAAGACGCTGATCATGATCAGGGCCGCCGCGGTGACCACGCGGGCGCCGTGCTTGAAGCCGTTGGCCACCGCGTTGTGGGCGGTCTTGCCGTGGACCCAACCCTCACGCATGCGCGAGACCAGGAAGACCTGGTAGTCCATGGCGAGGCCGAACACGATGCCGATGAGCATGATGGGCAGGAAGCTGATGACCGGCTGCGGATCGGAGATGATGCCCAGCCAGCCCTCCTGCCAGATCGCGACCGTGATGCCGAAGGTCGCCGCCACCGACAGGCCGAAGCCCAGGGCGGCGATCAGCGGCACCCAGATCGACCGGAACACCAGCATGAGCAGGACGAACGCGAGCGCGAGGACGATGCCGACATACGGCAGCAGCACCTCGGTCAGACGCTCGGAGATGTCCTCGTAGATCGGGGTGACGCCGGTGACGGAGTAGGTCCCCCCGGTCTCCTGCTCGAAGCCCTCGGCTCCGGACCGGATCTCCTCGAGGACGCTCGCGGCGCGCTCGTCGGTGGCACCGTACTCGGGGGTGATGAGCACCTGGGCGGCGTCACCGGCCTCGTTGGTTTCGATGATCTGCGCGTTCTCCACCCCGTCGAACGCCTGGATCTGATCCACCGCGGCGGCCCACGCCGCCGGACGCTCCTCCTCCGGCACCTGCAGGGTGTCGACGAGCGCGATCATCGGGGCGTTGCGGCCCGGGCCGAACGCTTCCTCCGTCATGTCGTACGCCATACGGTTCGGGGTGTCCGGGGCCATCGTGCCGTCGGACGGCATGGCCAGCCGCAGCTGCGCGGCCGGGATGGCCAGCAGGAGGAGCAGCAGGACACCGGCGCCCGCGAAGAGCACGGGACGGGCACGGATCCGGCGGACCCACGCCAGGCCCATCGTCGGCTTCTCGTCCTCCGGGTCGGGCGCCTTGACGCCCTTGATGCGGGCGGCGAAGAGCTTGGTGCCGACCGCGCCGAGGATGGCCGGCAGCAGCGTGATCGCGACCAGCACGGCGATCGCCACCGTCGCGGCGGCGGACAGCGCCATCGCGGTGAGGAACGGGATGTTGATGATCGACAGCGCCGCGAGGGCGATGAGCACAGTCAGTCCTGCGAAGACGACCGCGGATCCGGCCTTGCCGACCGCGAGCCCGGCGAGGTGTGCACGCTTGTGGGCGTCGATCGCCTTGAGTTTCTCCGCGAGTTCGGCGGGCTCGAGATCGTTGCCGCCGATGTGTTTGACCAGCTCGGTGCGGAAGCGCGACACGATGAACAGCGCGTAGTCGATACCCACGGCCAGGCCGATCATGGACGCCAGGGTCGGCGTCATGGTGTTGATCGTGTCGGTGAAGGCGGTGGCGGCGAAGATGCCGCCGATGCCGATCCCGACGCCGATGACGCCCGTGAGCAGCGGCATGCCGGCGGCGATGAGCGAACCGAAGGTGACCAGGAGGATCACGGCGGCGACCGCGATGCCGATGATCTCGCCGACGGCGCTGATCTCGGACATCTGGAAGGCGTTGCCGGAGTACGCGATCGTCAGGTCGCCCTCGTGCTCGGCGACGACCTCGGCGAAGGCCTCGCGGTCCTCGGCCTGCACGTCCATCGTGCTCTCGGCGTCGAACCGCACCTCGACCGTGCCGGTGCTCTCGTCCGGGCTGAGCGGGCTCAACGCGGCGATATCGGCCGCGATCTGCTCCTCGGCGATGCCCTGCTCGGCCTTGGCCGCGGTCAACTGCTCCGACAGCCCCTCGGCCGCGATCACCGGGCTGACCAGCGCGTCGGTCCCGGCGAGAAAGTCCAGGCCCTGCAGATCGGCGAGGAAGGCATCGACGTCCTCGGACACCGCCGGGTCGGTGAGGGTGCTGCCCTCGGGCGCCCCGATGACGACGGTCCCCGTCGGGGCGTCGAGCTGGCTGCCCGCGCCGGCGAACCTCTCCTGCATCTCTTCCTGGGTCTCGATGGACTCCAGTCCCGGGATCGAGAAGGTGGTGCTGGTCTGCTGCGTCAGCGTGGCGGCGGCCGTGCCGACACCGACGATCAACAGCATCCAGGCTGCGATGAACCGCCATCTGAACAGATAGGCGGACCGCCCGATGCGGTAGAGGAATGACGCCATGCGCTGGCTCCTGGTGCGTAGGTGCATTTCGCGAACCCTCGCAGTTTTGCACGGCATCTGCACGATTGCACAGCCCGTGCAATCTTTTGTGGCGCAGAACACTCCCGGACGCCAAGCGCGGCGGCAGAACAGCCGCAAGGACATACCCCCAGAGTGTCTTGCGTATACCCCATGGGGTATGTATTGTCGTGGCACACCCCGAAACAGGGAACCCGATCGACAAGGAGAGCAGCATGCTTCTCGAGCGCATCTACGACGAAGACCTCGCCCAGGCCGGTTACTTCATCGGCTGCCAGGCCAAGAACGAGGCGATGGTGGTGGACGCCCGCCGCGACATCCGCCAGTACCTGGACCTCGCGGCCCGGCACGGCATGACGATCACCGCCGTCACCGAGACCCACATCCACGCCGACTACCTGTCCGG
>NZ_JAALDT010000487.1:0-1410 GCF_014144995.1 Dietzia sp. DQ11-71
GGGTGCGGCCGGTCTCGAGCTTGACCTCCACCAGCGTCGCGGCCTGGTGCGCCTCGAGGGTGTCGTAGTGGGTGATCGAGTGCTTGCCGTCGGAGGTGACGGCGAAGCGCCAGTCCGACGAGGTGTGCCGGCCGATCGGCGCGTCGATGGTCCCCGACAGCGGATCGGGGTGGCCCTGCACCAGCGCGTGGTAGGTCTTGTCGACGGTCCGGTCGCGGAACGCCCGCTTGAGCAGCGTGTACGCGCGTTCGGACGCCGCGACCACCATCAGTCCGGACGTGCCGACGTCCAGGCGGTGGACGATCCCCTTGCGCTCCGGCGGGCCGGAGGTGGAGATGCGGTACCCGGCGGCGGCCAGGCCGCCGATCACCGTGGGGCCGGTCCAGCCGACGGACGCGTGCGCGGCGACACCGACCGGTTTGTCGACGACGACGATGTCCGCGTCCGAGTACAGGACCGCCATCCCCTCGACCGGCTCGGCGACCACGGCGGGCTCGGCCCGCGGTTCGGGCATCTCGACCTCGATCCAGGACATCCCGGTGAGCTTGTCTGACTTGCCCACGGTGTGCCCGTCGAGCAGGACCTTGCCCTCGCCGGCCAGATCGGCGACCGCGGTCCGCGAGATGCCCAGGAGGCGGGAGACACCGGCGTCGACGCGCATGCCGTCGAGCCCGTCGGGGACGGGGAAGGTGCGGACCTCACCCATCGGCGGGGTTCTTCTCGTGGGCGGGGGCGGCGGGGTCCTTCTCGTGGGCGGGGGCGGCGGGGTCGGCAGGGGCCTTCTTGTCGCCGGCGAGCGCCTCGGACACCCGCGAGCCGTCGAAGTCGACGTTGCGGAACACGGCCACGGCCACGACGATCACGCCGGTGACCAGGCTGGCGTCGGCCACGTTGAACACGGGCCACCAGCCGACGGCCATGTAGTCCACGACGTGGCCCTGCAGGATGCCGGGCGCGCGGAAGTAGCGGTCCACCAGGTTTCCGGCGGCGCCGCCCAGGATCAGTCCGAGGCCCCACGCCCACCACCGGGAGTGGACCCTGCGGGAGAACCACAGCAGGCCCGCCACCACGACCGTGGCGACGATGCTCAACACCACCGTGAACTCGGTGCCCATGGAGAACGCGGCGCCCGGGTTGCGCAGCAGGACCAGACGAACCGTGTCGCCGATGAGCTCGATGGGCCTCGAGTCCTCCAGGTTCGCCACGGCCAGGACCTTGGCGATCTGGTCTACGGCGACGATCAGCGCGGCGATCACCAGCATGACCACCGGCCCGTGCCGGAAGTAGTGGGGCGCACGGTTGTGAGGCGCGGGGTCGTGGGGCGCGGGGTCGTGGGGCGCGGTGCTCGCGGGTGAGTCACCCTGTGGCGCCGCGCTGCCGGGCGTGGGCCCCGACGCGTCGGGCGGCGTC
>NZ_JAALDT010000488.1:0-2050 GCF_014144995.1 Dietzia sp. DQ11-71
TGGTGATCGACGCCGTCGCCGGGCTGGGCGAGTCCCTGGTCGACGGCACTGCCTCCCCCGACCACCTGGTCCTCGACACCGCCGGCGGCGTGGCGGCGCGCGAGGTCGGCGAGCGCCCGGTGCTCCTCGGCGAGGACATCGAGGCGATCCGGTCCGGCGCGCTGACCGCCGAGCGGCACTGGGGCAGGCCGATGGATCTGGAGTGGGCGATCGACCGGCAGGGGCGGCTGTGGTGGCTGCAGGCGCGGCCCATCACGACGCTGCCCGCCGACCTGGGCGGGATGGATTCGACACTCGCCGGCAGCGACCACATGTACACGCGCTGCAACATCGGCGAGATGATGCCGGGGGCGTATTGCCCGCTCACCGCGTCGGTGTCGGGGTACGCGATCGACCACGCCATGCAGATGATCCAGGTGGTCGCCCGGGCGCAACCGAGTTACGAGCAGCCGTGGCTACAGGTGGGCTACTTCTCCGGGCACATGTTCCTCAACCTCACCGAGGGCACCGCGCTGAGCTCGGGACTGCTGGGCAATTCGCTGGAGCAGTTCTCCACGTCGATCTGCGGGCGGGTGGTCGACGAGCTCGTGCCCAAACCGCCGCAGCCGCTCCCGCGGCGACTCGGTAATACGGTTCGCCTGTCGACGTTCGCCCTCACCGCGGGCCCGGCCGTGCGGGGTCTGGGCGAGCAGATCGGCGCGTTCGAGATCCCCACCGGCTGCGACCCACTACAAGTGTGGCGCCAACTCGAGGCGGGGATGCACCTGTACTGCGAGGTGACATTGACGCACGTGCGGTCGTCATCTCGCGCGGCGGTCGCGGCCAACGTGCTGGAGAGCGTGCTCATGCGGCAGGCCGTCGCCGCGGGCGGCACCGAGGACAACGGCCGCGCCGAGGCCTCCCGGCTCATGGCCGGCGCCGCAGATGTGGAGAGTGCGCTCATGCTGGCCGAGCTCGAGTCGGTGGTGCGGGCGTTGGCTGCTGACTCCGCCGCTACCGAGCGGTTTCTCGGAGCGGATCCCGGCGCGGCAGTGGAGGCGGTGCTCGCCTCGGCTGACGGGTGGGGCGTCGCGCTGCGGCGGTTCCTGTCGCGCCATGGCCATCGCGGGTATCGCGAGCTGTGTATGCGAGACGCGTCGTGGGCCGACGATCCCGAGGGGCTGGGCGCGATCATGCAGGTCATGGTGCGGTCCACGCTCGAGCGGGGTGGGCGGGCGTCCGAGACCGCGGAGGTCCCGGAGCCGGAGTCACCCGTGATCCGCCAGCTTGCGCGGTGGGCCCGGGCCGGTGCGCGGGGCCGCGAGGAGACCAAGTCCAAGATGGCGCTGCTGGCGCACTCCTTGAAGCGCGGTTATCGGCATCTGGGCGAGGTGCTCTCGGCGTCCGGGCGGCTGCCCGATGCGGATCTGGTGTTCATCTTCGACCGGCCCGAGCTGGCGCGGATCGTCGGCGCGCCGGGCCCGGTGACCGGCGGACTCGCGAGTCACGGCTCGGACGGCAGCGTGTCGGCCTCCCCGGAGGAGTTGGTCGCGCAGGCTGTCGAGCGTCGGAAGGCGCTGGCGTTCCAGGACGCGCTCGAGTTCCCGGACGTGTCGGTGGGTCGGCCGACTGCGTTGATCGCCCGGCCGCCCCGCGAGGCTGCGGGCGGCGACATCGTGGGCCGTCCGGCGAGCCGCGGAACGGTGGAGGGCGTGGTGCGGGTGGCCCGGTCGATCGTCGATGCCCGGGAGTTGCGGCCCGGTGAGATCCTGGTCGCGCCCGTGACGGACGTGGGCTGGACTCCGTATTTCACGGTGATCGCGGCGCTGGTCACTGATATCGGCAGTTCTGTTTCTCACGGCGCGGTGGTCGCCCGCGAGTACGGCCTGCCATGCGTGGTCAACACCATCGATGCCACCCGAACGCTGCGCACCGGCGACCGCGTCCGAGTGGACGGCGACCGCGGCGTGGTGACTCGACTGGAGGGGTGAGGGCCCGGCACCCAGCTACTGCGCCGCAAACTGCGCGGTCAGGTCAGAAGGGTGGTGGGTCGATGAGTTCGTCGAGGCGT
>NZ_JAALDT010000489.1:0-3898 GCF_014144995.1 Dietzia sp. DQ11-71
CACCGCCGCGGCCGAGTCGGCCGAACCGGCGGGGTCGGCAGCGTCGTCGGAGTCCGCAGTGTCGTCGGAGCCCGCCGATCCGGGGTCGACCCCGCCGCCCGGCAAGGTCGAGCAGCTCGTCCTCACCGCCGAGGACGCCCCGGAGGTCGGGCTGCAACCCGTCCCCGCGGATGAGATCGCCGGCGGGATGGACGCGCTCGGCGCGTTCACGTCCGATGTCCGCGTCGAGCCGGAGCAGTGCGCGGACATCAGTCAGGACGGGCTGGGTGCGCAGTCGGAGCCGGACGCGATGGCGATCCAGGCCGGCCAGGTCGGGGGCACCTCGTTCGCGGTGGCCGTGACCCGGGTGACCGACGGCCTGGCCGCGCGTGCGCAGCAGATCCAGGACTGCCCGGTCATGACGGTCGCGTTCCCGCTCCAGGGCGAGGAGATGATCACCGAGGCGCAGAACTCGCTGCTGGAGGTCGACGCCCCGGAGGGGGTCGAGGACTTCGCGGCCGTGGTCCAGGACAACTCGATGACCATGATGGGGCAGTCCATCCGGACGTCGAACGTGATGATCACGGGCGTCGTCCGCGGGCTCGGCATCTCCGTCACGGCGTCCGGCACCGACGGGCCGATCTCCGACGAGGCCCGGGACACCGCCCTCGAGCTCTTCGCAGCGCAGGCGGAGAAGGTCCGGACCGCCTGATGCCGCTGCCCGTCAGGCGCGCTGCGAGGAGATGGAGACGACCTCGCCCGTGAGGTAGGTCGTGTAGTCGCTTGCGAGCATGGCGATGGTCGCGGCGACCTCCCACACGTCGGCGGCCCGCCCGAACGCCTCCTTCGAGGCGAGCTCGTCGAGCAGCTCGGACGAGGCCGACTTCTCGAGGAACTTGTGCCGCGCGATCGACGGGGCGATCGCATTGATGCGCACGCCGAAGTCCGCGCCCTCGATCGCGGAGCAGCGGGTCAGCGCCATGACGCCGGCCTTGGCGGCGGCGTAGTGGGCCTGCGCCCGCTGCGCGCGCCAGCCCAGCACGGAGGCGTTGTTGACGATCACGCCGTTGTGCTCCGCGTCGCGGAAGTACCGCAGCGCCGCGCGCGTCGCGCGGAAGGTGCCGTTCAGGGTGATGTCGAGGACACGGTCCCAGTCCTCGTCGGTCATGTCGACGAGTTCGGTCTCGCCGCCGAGTCCGGCGTTGTTGATGAGCACGTCGATCCGGCCCAGCTTCTCCGCGGCACCGGCGATCAGCGCGTCGACGTCGGCGGTCGACTGGACGTTGCAGGTCAGCGACTCGATCTGCTGGTCCGGGAACTCGGCGGCGAGCGCGTCGCGGGCCTCGTTCATGCGGCGTTTGTGGAAGTCGGAGACCAGGACGTCGGCGCCCTCGAGCGCCGCGCGTCGGGCCGCCGAGAAGCCGATCCCGGTCCCGGCCGCCGCGGTCACCACGACCTTCTTTCCCTTGAGCAGTCCGTGTCCGGGGGTCTCCTCGGGGACGACGGCGAGGGGGGATTTCTGCTCGGTCATGACGGCCTTGCCTCTCGGGGTAGTCCGAGCACGCGCTCGGAGATGATGTTGCGCTGGATCTCGTTCGATCCGCCGTAGATGGTGTCGGAGCGGGTGAACAGGAAGAGCCGCTGCCACTGCGCGAGCTCGAGGTTCTCGGGGTCGCGGAGGTCGTTGGGCGCTCCCTCGGAGGTGTGGGTGGGACCGGTGAGGGACTGTGCCCCCTGCACCTCCATCGCGAGCTCGCCGAGGTCGCGGTGCCAGTTGGCCCACAGCAGCTTCGCGGCGGAGGCGTTGCCACCGGAGGAGTCGCGCTCGGCGAGGGTCCGCAGCGCGTGGGCACGGATCACCTTGAGCCCGATCCACGCGCGGGTGATGCGCTCGCGCACGGCGGGCACCTCGGCGCTGCCGTTCGCGCGGGCCATCGCGACGATCTCGTCGAGTTCGCGGGCGAAGCCGACCTGCTGGCCCAGGGTGGAGACCCCCCGCTCGAACTCGAGCAGGGTCATGGCCACCTTCCAGCCGTCGCCCCGCTCCCCCACGATCATGCCGGCGTCGGTGACCGCATCGTCGAAGAAGACCTCGTTGAACTCGGAGGTCCCTGTCAGTTGCTGGATCGGGCGGATCTCCACACCCGGCTGGTCGAGCGGGACCAGGAGGAAACTCAGTCCCTTGTGCCGGCTCGTACCCGCTTCCGTGCGGGCCACCACGAACACCCACTGACTGAGGTGCGCGAGCGAGGTCCACACCTTCTGCCCGTTGAGGTGCCACCTGCCGTCATCCCCGAGTTCGGCGGTCGTCGAGACGTTGGCCAGGTCGGACCCGGCGCCGGGCTCGGAGTACCCCTGAGCCCACAGTTCGGTGACGTCGATGATCCGCGGCAGGAATCGGTCCTTCTGCTCCCGGGTCCCGTGGGCGATCAGGGTCGGGCCGAGGAGCGTCTCACCGAGGTGGGACACCCGCGCCGGGGCGTCCGCCTTGGCGTACTCCTCGTGGAACCGCACCTGCTGGCTGAGCGACGCACCGCGCCCGCCGTGCTCGACCGGCCAGCCGACGCAGGTCCACCCCGCCGCCGCCATGTGCCGCTCCCAGGCGAGGCGTTGCGGGAAGAACTCGTGTTCGCTGCCGGGGCCGCCGACGCCCTTGATCTCGGCGAACTCGCCGACGAGGTTGGCATCCAACCAGGTGCGGAACTCCGCCGCGAACTCGTCGTCGGTCATCTCCGACGCGGGCGTGCACTTCTCGGGTGCCGAACTCTCGGTCATACGCCCACACTACCAAGCACTTGCTTGGTTTGCCGGAACCGCCCTCCGCCCACGCCGGGATCGGTTTGGATGACGCCCATGAACTCCCCGTCTCAGCCCCTGTCCGGCAAGGTCGCCTTCATCACCGGCGCCGCGCGCGCCCAGGGCCGGGCCCATGCGGTCCGCCTCGCCTCGGAGGGCGCGGACCTCGTCGTCGTCGACGTCTGCGCGCCGGTGTCCGGGTCCGCCACCTATCCCGCACCCACGCCGGACGACCTGGCCGAGACCGTCCGCCTCGTGGAGGAGACCGGCCGGCGCGCGATCTCGGCGGTCCTCGACATCCGCGACCTGGGCGCGCTGCAGGATCTCGTCGCCCGCACGATCTCCACCTTCGGACGGTTGGACATCCTGGTCGCCAATGCCGCCGTGCTCAGCTGGGGGCGACTGTGGGAGATGCCGGAGGACGACTGGGACACGGTCATCGGCGTCAACCTCAGCGGCACGTGGCGGACGATCCGTGCGGCGGTGCCGGCGATGATCGAGGCGGGAAACGGCGGGTCGATCATCATCGTCAGCTCGTCCGCGGGCCTCAAGGCGACGCCCGGGAACGGGCACTACTCGGCCTCGAAGGCCGGCCTGGTGGCGTTGACCAACGCCCTCGCACTCGAGGTGGGCGAGTTCGGCATCCGCGTCAACTCGATCCACCCCTACTCGGTGGACACGCCGATGATCGATCCCGAGGGCATGGCCGACCTCTTCGGCCGCTTCCCGTCGTTCCTCCACAGCTTCTCGCCGATGCCCCTGAAGAACGCCCGCGTGGACGGCGCGAGCACGCTCGCCGACTTCATGCCGCCCGAGGAGGTCTCCGAGGTGGTCTCCTACCTCGCCGGCGACGGTTCGCGGTCGATCTCCGGCGTCCAGCTCACGGTCGACCGGGGAGCGCTCAAGTACTGACGCCGCCCAAACCAAGCACTTGCTTGGTAGGGTGCAGGCCATGAGCACCACCGTGGAGACCACCCCCGCCGCCCTGCGTCGCGCGGCCCGGTCGTGGCCGGAGCGCGAGGCGATCGTCGACGTGCAGCCCGGCCAGGACACCCGCTGGACGTGGGCCCACCTGCTCGACGAGGTCCGCCGGTTCGCCGCCGGCCTCGTCTCGCGCGGGCTC
>NZ_JAALDT010000048.1:0-1798 GCF_014144995.1 Dietzia sp. DQ11-71
CCGCCGACCGTGCACCCGGCGCCGTCGCGCAGGAGCGCGTCACCGTCTGCACCGCGCTGGCCTGCTCGGACGTCGAGCTGGATCTCTAGTCGGCCGTCACCACTTCCCGCGCGTGTACTGCGGCGGGTACGGGGCCCGCCGCCAGTCCAGGCCGAGTTCGGCAGCCGCGCGCTGTGGCCAGGCGGGCTCGCGCAGTGCGGCGCGCCCGAGGAACACCACGTCAGCGCGCTCGTCGACCAGCAGCTGTTCGGCGTACTCCGGGTCACTGATGAGCCCCACGGCGCCCGCCAGGACTGCACCCGACGCGCGCACCTCCTCGGTCAGCGGCACCTGGTAGCCCTGCTCCAGTTCGACCGGCGGCCGGTCGGGGGTGTTGGCGGCCGAGGAGACGTCCACCAGGTCGACCCCGTGCTCGGCGAGCCGGCCCGCCAACCAGCGCGAATCCTCCGGGGTCCAGCCGCCGGGCACCCAATCCGTGGCCGAGATCCGGACGAACAGTGGCTTACCTTCCGGCCACACCTGCCGCACCGCGTCGCAGATCTCCAGCAGCAGCCGGGCCCGGTTGTCGCGCGAACCGCCGTAGGAGTCGTCCCGCTCGTTGGACAGCGGCGAGAGAAACTCGTGGATGAGGTACCCGTGGGCGGCGTGGATCTCCACGACGTCGAACCCGGCGTGGTCGGCGCGGCGGGCGGCGTCAGCGAACGCGGTCACCACCGCGCGGATCCCGTCGACGTCCAGCGCCTCCGGTGTGGTCATGTCACCGAACCCGATCGCCGAGGGCGCGACCGTCGTCCACGCACCCTCCTCGGGCGGAAGTGAGCCGACCGGGTATCCGGGCCACGCCCGGTACGCCGACGCCTTCCGCCCGGCGTGCGCCAGTTGGATGCCGATCGCCGCCCCCTGGGAGTGCACGAAGTCCACGATGGGCGCCCACGCATCGCGCTGCGTGTCGTTCCACAGCCCGGCGTCCTCGGGACTGATCCGCCCCTCCGGCACCACCGCCGAGGCCTCCGCGAGGATCAGGCCGAACCCGCCCTGCGCCCGCGCGCCCAGGTGCACGAGATGCCACGGCGTGGGCACCCCGTCACGGTCCTCGCACGAGTACTGGCACATCGGCGAGAGCCACACCCGGTTCCGGATCTCGAGGTCGCGGATACGGATCGGTTCGAAGAGCATCGCCATGTCGGCGATTAAACCCGCATCCCGTGACGCCCCGCCTCGCCGCACCCCCGGAGCCCGCCGCACCCGGCCGACTACCGTGAACGGCATGACTGACGCGCCGACCGGACAGGGCTCATCACCCGAGCCGCAGCTCACCCACCTCGACGCCGAGGGCCGCGTGCGCATGGTCGACGTCGGCGACAAGGCCGTCACCACCCGGACCGCCACGGCCGAGGGGGTCTTCCGCACGCGCCCCGACGTCGTGACCATGGTCGCAGGAGACTCGCTGGGCAAAGCCGACGTCCTGGCCACCGCCCGCCTGGCCGGGATCGGCGCGGCCAAGAAGACCTCCGAGCTCATCCCGCTGTGCCACCAGATCCCGCTGAACTCGGTCAAGGTGCACTTCGACCTCGACGACGAGGCCGGCGAGATCCACGTGAAGGCCACCGCCAAGACGACGGGCAGGACGGGTGTCGAGATGGAAGCCCTGACCGCCGTCTCCGTGGCCGGGCTGACGCTGCACGACATGGTCAAGGCCGTCGACCCGCTCGCCACCATGGACGGGGTCCGCCTCGCCGCCAAGACGGGCGGCAAACGCGGTGACTGGACGCGAGAATCCGAGGAGGCGACCGGGAAC
>NZ_JAALDT010000490.1:0-1524 GCF_014144995.1 Dietzia sp. DQ11-71
GCGCGGCCGCTCCCCCACCGGCCGTCCCCCCACCAGCCGACCCGGCGCCCGCGAGCTGGGCATTGGCCTCGCGGTAGAGGTCGGCGAAGGGCGCGAACCGGCCGGCGGGGCCGCCGATGATCGCGAGCATGAGCGGCATCCGGTAGCGGGCCGCGCGCACCACGGATTCCGGGCTGCCACCGACGGCGATCCACGCGCTGAGCCCGTGCTCGGTCTTGGGGTAGACGTGCTGGTCGACCAGCGGCGGACGCAGCTCACCGGACCACGTCACCGGCCCCTCGGGCAGCAGCGCGGCGAACAGGTCGAGCTTCTCGCTGAACAGCTGCTCGTACCGGGCGAGATCGAGGCCGAACAGCGGGAACGACTCGGTGAACGACCCACGGCCCAGCACGACCTCGGCGCGGCCGTTCGACAGGGCGTCGATGGTGGCGAAGCGCTGGAAGACGCGGATGGGGTCATCGCTCGACAGGACCGTGACCGCCGAGCCCAGCGTGATGCGCTCGGTGCGAGTGGCGATGCCGGCCAGCAGGACGTCCGGAGCGGAGACGGCGAAGTCGGGGCGGTGGTGTTCGCCGATGCCGAACGCGTCGACGCCCACCTGGTCGGCCAGGACGGCCTGCTCCACGACATCACGCAGGACCTGCGCGTGGTGGACGGGCCGACCGCCGCGGTCGACGGTGACGTCGCCGAAGGTGTCGAGGCCGAAGGCGACATCCTGGGTGGAGGGGTCACCGTGGGTGGAGGGCGACGACGACGAGGTGGGCGTCGCGGGGTCGTGTGCGGAGGCTGACGAGTTCATGCGGTCAGCATAGTTGATCCGTCATCTACATGGCGGGGTGTGCCGCCCGGGCGCGGGCGGGCTCGATCACGAGAGCACGGTTGCGGGCGACGCCGTCGAGCACGCTCGCCGCCAACCGGTCGGGGTCCAGCGGTCGACGCACCCCCTGGCCGTCGAGGTAGAAATGCCGACCGTCGAAGCCGTCAAGTTCACCCTTGTCGAGGATCGCGGTGTCGACCGCCGCCGGGCACACCACGGTCACGCCGACCCCGTGACCGGCGGCCTCGGCGCGCAGGGACAGCCCGAGCCCGACGACCGCGTGCTTGGTCATCGCGTAGCTGGTGATGAGCCCCGCCGGGCACAACCCGCCCATCGACGCGGTGAGCACGATCGCCCCGGCCCCGCGGTCGATCATGTGCGGGTACGCGGCGTGCACGCAGTGGACGACCCCGCGGACGTTGACGTCGATGATCGCGTTCCACTGCTCCAGGGTGAGCTTCTCGGTGTCGCCACCCCAGGTGATGCCGGCGTTGGCGAACATCAGGTCCAGCCCGCCCCGGGTGGAGACCACCTCCTCGACGAGCGCCGAGACGGCGGCGGCATCGGTGACGTCGAGGTGCGCCGGTTCGGCACTCCCGGCCCCTGCCGACCCGGCGCCGGGGCCGGACCTCGTCGTCGTCACCTCCTCGGCGACCCGACGCGCGGCGGCGAGGTCGATGTCCGCCACCACCACGTGCGCGCCGGTC
>NZ_JAALDT010000491.1:0-11745 GCF_014144995.1 Dietzia sp. DQ11-71
CCGGCGTGCCCGACGAGGTCGTCGGCGCCGTCGAGTCCGATGTCATCGGCCGCCTCACCCGGGCCCTTGCCGGCGGCCACCGGCCCAGCCGCTCCGCACTGGACACCTCCGTCGACAACGCGGTCGCACGCCACGCCCCACAAGCCGCCCAGGACGCCGCAGACGCCGCCGCCGAAGAACGGACCGTGCGGTTCCGCCCCGGACGCAACGGCATGACCTCCATGTGGGCCAACCTGCCCTCCGGCGACGCCGAGAAGCTGCGCCGCCGCATCGAGGCCGCCGCCCGTGCCGCCGCAGACCTGTGCCATCCCCGCAGCCGCAACCAACTCCGCGCCGACGCCCTCATCGCCCTGGGCGACCCCAACACCACCGACATCGCCGACCCCGCACACCACCCCGAGGACACCGCGAACACCGTCGACGGCGACCGCGGACAC
This sequence comes from Dietzia sp. DQ11-71, assembly GCF_014144995.1. NCBI lineage: Bacteria > Bacillati > Actinomycetota > Actinomycetes > Mycobacteriales > Dietziaceae > Dietzia > Dietzia sp. DQ11-71. The sequence goes on from NZ_JAALDT010000491.1 coordinate 438, forward strand.
CTGCCCCCGCTGGGCGCCTCGTGGGGCACCGACAAGCCCGTCCGCATCTCGGTCATCAACACCATCGCCCAAGGACTGCCCAACCAGGTCCAGTTCGTCAACGGCGCCTACGCCAGCTTCGACTGGCTGTGCGAGGAGATCCTCTCCGGTGGCGACGCCACAGTCCGGTTCGAACTCATCGACCCCGCCCCCGGCACCCTCGACGCCCCCGAAGCACTCCTCAAATACTTCATCACCCCGGCCCTGGCCGAACGGATCCGACTACGCGACGGGACCTGCCGCCACCCCGGATGCACCGTCGACGCCCACGATTGCGAGATCGACCACGTCATCGCGTTCGATCACAGGCGCCCCGAACTGGGCGGCCCCACCGCCGAGTGGAACCTGATGTGCCTCTGCCGCAAACACCACCGCGAAAAGACCTTCGGCCACTGCGCCTACCGCCCCGGCCCCCTCGGCGAGCTGACCATCATCACCGAAACCGGCCACGAACACCACACCAACCCCACCGGCCCCCTGGCCCAGGCACGCAACCACATCCTCGAACACCAATGGCGAGAACACCTCGACCGCCTCACCGCCGACGACGGCCACCTCACCAACCCGCCAGGCACCACCCGGCCGAACGCCACCGGTACCGACCGGCGACTCCGCCCTGATGACGCGACCGAGGGCGATCAGTCCGCATAGCCATGGTCAGTCGGCGTGGGTGGCCGTGCCGATTCAGGTACCGTGCCGATTTCGCTACCGTGCCGATTCAGCTACCGTGCGAGTTTCAGTTGCACGCCGCGATGACCAGCTCTTTCACGCGCGCCGGGTCGGCCTGACCGCGGGTCGCCTTCATGACGGCACCGACGATCGCTCCGGCGGCCTGGACCTTGCCCGAACGGATCTTCTCCGCGATGTCGGGCTGCGCGGCCAGGGCGTCGTCGACGGCCTTCTGCAGCGCCGAGTCGTCTCGCACCACCTCGAGGCCCTTGTCGGCGACGATCTGGTCCGGCTCGCCCTCGCCGTCGAGGACGGCGTCGACGACCTGGCGGCCGAGCTTGTTGGTGAGCTTGCCCTCGGCGACCAACTCGATCACGCGCGCCAGCTGCACCGGCGAGATCTCGAGTTCGGTGAGCGCGACGCCACGCTTGTTGGACTGCTGGGTCAGGTACGACACCCACCACGAGCGGGCCTCGGCGGCCGGTGCGCCCGCGTCCACCGTGGCGAGGATCAGGTCGAGGGCCCCGGCGTTGACGAGGTCGCGCATCTCCTCGTCCGAGACGCCCCAGTCCGCCTGGACCCGTGCGCGGCGCACCCACGGCAGCTCCGGCAGTGTCGCGCGGATCTCCTCGATGAGCTCCTCGGTCGGCTCGACGGGCGCGAGATCCGGCTCCGGGAAGTAGCGGTAGTCCTCCGCCGATTCCTTCGGCCGGCCCGAGGTGGTGGTGCCGTCCGACTCGTGGAAGTGCCGCGTCTCGAGCACGACCTCGTCACCCGCGGTGAGCACGTCCGCCTGGCGGCACATCTCGTGGCGCACCGCGATCTCGACGCTGCGGAGGGAGTTGACGTTCTTGGTCTCGGTGCGGGTACCGAACTCGGTGGCGCCCTTCGGCATCAACGAGACGTTCGCATCGCAGCGCATCGAGCCCTGGTCCATCCGGACGTCGGACACGTCGAGGCTCCGGAGCAGATCACGCAGCGTCGTGACGTAGGCGCGCGCGATCTCGGGCGCCCGCTCCCCCGCACCGACGATCGGCTTGGAGACGATCTCGATGAGCGGCACGCCCGCGCGGTTGAAGTCGAGCAGCGAGTGGGTGGCGCCGTGGATGCGACCGGTGGCGGACCCGACGTGGGTGGACTTGCCGGTGTCCTCCTCCATGTGCGCGCGCTCGACCTCCACGCGCCACGTGCTGCCGTCCTCGAGCTGCACGTCGAGGTACCCGTCGTGGGCGATGGGCTCGTCGTACTGCGAGATCTGGTAGTTCTTCGGCTGGTCCGGGTAGAAATAGTTCTTCCGGGCGAACCTGCTGTACGGCGCGATCGAGCAGTTCAGCGCCAGACCGATCTTGATGGCCCACTCCACCGCCTGGCGGTTGGCCACCGGCAACGCGCCCGGCAGGCCGATGCACACCGGACACACCTGGGTGTTGGGATCCGCCCCGAACGCGGTGGGACACCCGCAGAACATCTTGGTGTTGGTGTGCAGCTCTACGTGCACCTCCATGCCCATGACGGGATCGAAACGTGACACGACCTCGGTGAACTCCATGCGGAACAATCTAGCCGAAGAGGCATGCGGCCTCGCGGTAGCGGTCCTCCGGGACGGTCTTGAGCACGGCGACCGCGTCCTCTACCGGCACCATCTCGATCGACTCCCCACGGAGCGCGACGATCTGCCCGAAATCCCCCCGGTGCGCGGCGTGCGCCGCGTGTACCCCGAAACGGGTCGCGAGCACGCGGTCGTACGCGGTCGGCGTACCGCCGCGCTGGATGTGGCCGAGCACGGTCGTCCGGACGTCGCGGTTCATCCGCTCCTTGATCGCCGCGGCCATCTGGTCGGCCACCCCGGTGAACACCTCGTGGCCGAACTGGTCGTTGCCTCCCTCGCGCAACGTCATGCCGGAACCCTCGACCGGCGTGGCCCCCTCGGCGACCACGCAGATCCCGTACGCCTCCCCCATCTGGAACCGGCGCTTCATCACCTTGCACACGTAGTCGATGTCGAACGGGACCTCGGGGATCACGATCATGTGTGCACCGGACGCCAGGCCCGCGTGCAGTGCGATCCACCCGGCGTGCCTGCCCATCACCTCGACGAGCATGACCCGCTCGTGCGACTCCGCCGTCGTGTGCAGCCGGTCGATGGCATCGGAGGCGATCGAGACGGCGGTGTCGAAGCCGAAGGTGTAATCGGTGCCGCCGACGTCGTTGTCGATGGTCTTGGGCACCCCCACCACGGGGATGCCGTTCTCGGTCAGCCAGCGGGCCGCCTTGAGCGTGCCGTCTCCGCCGATCGCGACGAGCGCGTCGATCGCGTGCCGCTCGAGGGTCTGGCGGATGACCGGCAGGCTCGCAGTGAGGATGTCGGGGTTCAGTCGGCCGGTTCCGAGGATCGTGCCACCGCGGAGCAGGATGCGATCGATGCCCTCGTCGTCGAACAGCGGCACGGCACGGTCGTTCACCAGCCCGGACCACCCGTCCTGGAACCCCAGGACCGGGGAGTCGTACTCCGAGTTGGCGGTGCGGACCAAAGCGCGGATGACCGCGTTGAGTCCCGGACAGTCGCCGCCGGCGGTCAGTACACCTATACGCACGTCGAGCTCCTCTCGGTTACCCCGCAGTCTAGGTCCGCCCGCCCCGCATCGCGGCGGTCACCGCCCCGGGCTCACCGACTGTTCACCGGTACGGAACGCCATGGTGGCCAGACCTCCCAGCAGGACGACAACAGCGGGGAGGAACATCGCGTCGGCCACCGCCTGGCCGATGTCACCGTGGGCCACGAACCGGGCCTGTACCACCGCGCCGATCGCGGCGGACCCCAGCACCGCCCCGACCTGGCGGGTGGTGTTGTAGACACCGGATCCCGCGCCCGCCGACGCCAACTCGAGGCGTCGCATCGCGGTCGACGACGTCGGCGCCCACACACACCCGTTGGCCACCCCCATGAGGGCGATCGGACCGAGCAGGACGGGGATCGAGGTCTGGGCGTCCATCACCAGCGCGAGCCAGAACAGGGAGACCGCATACGAGAAGTAGCCGATGCCCGTGAAGATCCGCGGATCGAGACGATCCGCCCAGCGTCCGACCAACGGCGCCAGAACACCCGCGATCAGGGCCATGGGCAGCAACATCATCCCCGCGCGGGTCGGGCTGAGTTCCTTGACCCCCTGGAGGTAGAACATGAGCGGCACCATCGTGCCGGCGGTGACGAAGCCGATCGTCGAGACGCCGAACGTGCCGATCGAGAAGTTGCGGTCCCGGAACAGTCGTAGAGGTACGAGCGGCTCGGTGCGGACGCGGGACTGCCACCACACGAACACGGTCAGACCCGCCACGCCCGCCGCGATGAACCCGGCGGTGGTGCCGCCCCATCCGTGCTCCTCACCCTGCTGGATCCCGAACACCAGCAGGAACATGCCCACGGCGGACAGGACGATCCCGGCTATGTCGTACGAGCGCGACCTGGTCTCCAGCACCGGGACCCAGAGCCACACCAACACCACCGCGAGGACACCGAACGGGATGTTGACGAAGAAGATCCACCGCCAGTCGAACGCGTCGATGAGCACACCGCCGAAGACCGGGCCGACCACGGAGGCGATACCCGCCACCGCACCCCATGCACCCATGGCCGCGCCGCGGCGCGCGGGCGCGAACACCCGGGTGATGACACTGAGCGACTGCGGGGTGAGCAGTGCCGCGCCGAAGCCCTGGAACACCCGCGCCACGATGAGGGTCTCGATGTCGGGCGCCAACCCGCACCACAGGGAGGCGCCGGTGAACAGCGCCAGCCCCGCGATCGACACCCGTCGCGGCCCAATCTGGTCCCCCAGCCGACCGGTGAACAACAACGGCACCACGTAGGCGAGCAGATACGCGCTGGTCACCCAGATGACCTGGTTGGTCGTGGCGCCGAGTTGGGTGACGAACGCGTCGGTGGCCACCGCCACGATCGTCTGGTCCACCAGGATCATGAAGAACCCGATGACGAGTGCCGCGAGCGCCTTCCATGCGTCCCTCTCGGGGACGGTCGTCACGCTATCGCGCCTCTCGCGGCCTCGTAGGCGGCCCCGACCCGGTAGAGACGGTCGTCGGCGAGTGCCGGTGCCATGATCTGCAGACCGGCGGGCAGGCCCTCCACCAGACCGGACGGCACGGACATCCCGCAGTGACCGGCCAGGTTCAGCGGCAGGGTGCACAGGTCGAACTGGTACATCGCGACCGGGTCCTCGACCTTGTCCCCGAGCGGGAACGCGGTGGTCGGCGTGGTCGGCGAGATCAGGACGTCGACCTTTTCGTAGGCCGCGTCGAAGTCGCGTGCGATGAGCGTGCGCACCTTCTGGGCCTGGCCGTAGAACGCGTCGTAGTACCCGGCCGACAGGGCGTAGGTGCCGAGCATGATGCGGCGCTTGACCTCGGGGCCGAAGCCCGCCTCGCGGCTGGCGGCCATGACCTGGTCGGCCGACCCGTCACCGGTCCGCAGGCCGTAGCGCATGGCATCGAAGCGTGCCAGGTTGCTGGAGACCTCGGACGGGAGGATGAGGTAGTAGGCGGGCAGCGCGTAGCGGAAGTTGGGGCACGAGACCTCGACAATCTCGGCACCCAGGTCGCGCAGGGTGTCCACCGCGCCGCGGAACGACTCCTCGACACCGGGCTGGTAGCCCTCGCCGGAGAACTCCGTGACCACGCCCACCCGCAGGCCCGTCAGGTCACCCTTCGCGCCCTCACGGGCGGCGGCGACGACGTCCGGGACCGCCACGTCGAGGCTCGTCGAGTCGCGCGGGTCGTGCCCCGCGATGACCTGGTGCAGCAGCGCGGTGTCCTCGACGGTGCGGCCGCAGGGCCCGCCCTGGTCGAGCGACGACGCGCAGGCGACGAGCCCGTAGCGCGAGACCGTCCCGTAGGTGGGCTTGACGCCGACCGTCGCGGTGAGCGCGGCGGGCTGGCGGATCGACCCGCCGGTGTCGGTCCCGATGGCGATCGGGGCCTGGTGCGAGGCCAGCGCCGCGGCCGAGCCACCGCCGGAACCACCGGGGGTGCGGCTCGGATCCCACGGGTTGCGGGTGGGGCCGTAGGCCGAGTTCTCGGTCGACGACCCCATGGCGAACTCGTCCATGTTGGTCTTGCCGAGGATCGGGATCCCCGCCTCGCGCAGTCGCGCGGTGACCGTGGCGTCGTACGGCGAACGGTAACCCTCGAGGATCCGTGAGCCACAGGTGGTGGGGGCGTCGGTGGTGGTGAACACGTCCTTGAGGGCGATGGGCACGCCCGCCAGGGGTCCGAGCTCCTCGCCGGCCGCCAGTCGGGTGTCGACGTCCCGGGCCGCCCGGAGGGCCTCGTCCGCACCCACGTGGAGGAAGGCGTTGATCTCGCCGTCGACCTCGCCGATACGGTCCAGGTGCGCCCGGGTGACCTCCTCCGAGGACACCTCCCGCGCGGCGATCCGCCCGGCCAGCTCGGCGGCGGTGGCGGTGGTGAGCTCGGTCATGCGTCCTCCCCCAGGATCTGCGGAACCTCGAAGCGCTGTTCGTCGGCCGCCGGGGCCTGGTCGAGTGCCTGCTCCGGGGTGAGGCCGGGCGTGACCACGTCGTCGCGGTAGACGTTGGTGATCGCGGTGGGGTGGCTCATCGCGGGCACGTCCTCCGCGGCGACCTCGGACACCGCCTGCACGTGGTCGAGGATGTCGGTGAGCTGCTGTGCGAACGAGTCCAGCTCGGAGTCGCTCAGTTCCAGGCGGGAGAGCCTGGCCAGATGCGCGACGTCCCCGCGTGAGATCGAGGTCACGTGCCTGCCCCTTTCCGTGACGTGGTCGGTACCGGCCCAGCCTAGTCAGCCCGAATGCGTGCGGCACAATGGGCGTCATGTCTTATCTGCTCCGTGTCATGCTGCCCGACCGACCGGGCAGTCTCGGCTCCCTCGCGGTGGCGCTGGGGACCGTGGACGCGGACATCATCAGCCTCGACGTGGTGGACCGGTTCGACGGGGTCGCCGTCGACGACATCGTCGTGGAGGTCCCGCACGGCACCTTCCCGGACGCCCTCATCACCGCCGCCGAGCGCCTGGACGGCGTGATGGTGGACTCCCTGCGGCCGTTCGGCGGGATCCTCGACGCCCATCGGGAACTCGAACTCATCGACGCCGTCGCCGGGGCGGGTGCCGGGGCCTCCCAACTGCTCGCCGACGAGCTCCCTTCCGCGCTGCGCGTCGGCTGGGCGCTGGTCGTGGAGGTGACCGCGGACGCGCGGTGCCGTCTGATCGCGCGGGGCGAGTCCGCACCGATGTGGGAGGGCGGCGAGGTCTCCGTGCTGTGCGGCCTGGAGCGGGTGACCGCACTGGACGACGACGACGACGGCGTGCCGGCGGAGTGGACGGCCATGGACACCTCGCTCGCGGCCGCGCCGTTGAACTCGGGGCACATTCTCGTGGTGGGCCGACCGGGCGGTCCCTCGTTCAGGCCGTCCGAGGTCGCTCGGCTGGGGTACCTCACGGGAATCCTGCGCTCCCTCGACGCCGGCTGACCGGGCGGGCCCGCCGCTCCCTCGACGCCGGTCCGGCACGGATGTCGGTCAGCGGCGGGGTCCGCGTCGCCACGACCACACCGCGACCGCCGCGAAGAGGAACGCCGTGACCGGCAGGGCCCATGCCAGGTCCGTCATGAGGACGATCTGACGGAACTGTTCGTTCGACAGGAACTGCGCGACTTCGTTACAGGAGTAGAGGCAGGAGACCGGGTTCGACATCGGGCCGACCCAGAGCCACACCAGTCCGGCGAACGCTCCGGTCGATGCCCCCGCCACGGCGGAGGCCGACACCGAGAGGAGGCGCCCGGGACCCTCGCCCCGCAGACCACGGAGGGAGCCACCGACCGCGAGCGCGAGACCGACGCCCGCTCCGAGGAACAGCGGCCAGGGGAACTGGGCGAGGGGCGTCACCGGGGTCACGGGTCGGTTTGCTCCGGTTCCGTGTCCGACTCAGGGTCTACGTCCGCCTGCGCGTCCACGTCCGCCTTCGTGTCCATGTCCCCTGCCCCCGCCCCGGCCGGACCGTTGTCCATCAGGTCGACGAAGCCCGCCTCGTCGAGGATCGTCAGGCCCAGTTCCTCGGCCTTGGCCGCCTTCGATCCCGGGTTGTCGCCCACCACCACGTAGTCGGTCTTTTTGGAGACCGACCCGGAGGCCTTGCCGCCGCGGGCGATGATCGCCTCCTTGATGCCGTCGCGCGTGAAACCCTCGAGTGAGCCGGTCGCCACGATCGTCAGGCCCTCGAGCGTCCGCGGGATCGATTCGTCACGCTCGTCGGCCATCGAGACGCCGGCGGCGGTCCACCGGTCGACGATCTCGCGGTGCCAGTCGACGTCGAACCACTCGACCACCGAGGCCGCGATGGTCGACCCGACCCCGTCCGTCTCCGCCAGTTCCTCCTCGGACGCGGCGCGGATGGCCTCCATGGTCCCGAACCGGGTCGCCAGGGCGCGCGCGGCCGTGGGGCCCACGTGTCGGATCGACAGCGCGACCAGTACCCGCCAGAGCGGTCGGTCCCGGGCGGTGGCGAGGTTGGCCAGCAGCTTGCGACCGTTCTCGGTGAGCACGGTGCGTTCGGGTTCGGCCCCCGCCTCGATCTGCTTGCGGGTGGCCTTGTCGACGCGGGTGTAGAGGTCTGTCCTGAGCAGGTCGGACTCGGTGAGGTCGAACAGTCCGGCCTCGTTGACGAGCACCCCGCTGGTCAGTAGATCCGAGGCGCCCTCGTACCCGAGCGCCTCGATGTCCAGGGCGTTGCGCGAGGCCAGATAGAACAGCCGCTCCCGCAGCTGGGCGGGACAGGAACGCTGGTTGGGGCAGCGCCAGTCGGCGTCGCCCTCCTTCGCCGGGGCCAGGACCGTATCGCACTCCGGACAACGTTCGGGGAAGACGAACTCGCGCTCGGTACCGTCGCGCCGCTCGACCACCGGGCCGAGGACCTCGGGGATCACGTCACCGGCCTTGCGGATCACCACCGTGTCGCCGATCAACACGCCCTTGCGGATCACCTCGGTCTGGTTGTGGAGGGTGGCCAACGAGACCGTCGAGCCGGCGACCGTGACCGGCTGCATGTGGGCGAAGGGGGTGACCCGCCCGGTGCGCCCGACGGAGACCCGGATGTCCAGGAGTTCCGTCATGACCTCCTCCGGTGGGTACTTGTAGGCGATCGCCCACCGCGGCGCCCGGGAGGTCTGGCCGAGTCGGCGTTGGACCGCGCGGTCGTCGATCTTCACCACGAGCCCGTCGATCTCGTGTTCGGGGTCGCTGCGGTGCTCACCCCAGAACCTCATCCGCTCGACCACCTCCTCCACCCCGGTGGCGGGCGCGGTGTGCGGTGAGACGGGCAGGCCCCACTCGGCGAGGGCGAGGTAGACGTCGTGGAGGCTCTCGAAGGTCGCGCCCTCGACCGCGCCGAGACCGTGGCAGTACATGCCGAGTCGGCGTTGGGCGGTGATGGCCGGGTTCTTCTGGCGCAGTGACCCGGCCGCACTGTTGCGCGGGTTGGCGAACGGTGCCTTGCCCTCGGCCACGAGACGGGCGTTGAGCTCGGCGAAGTCCTCGAGCCGGAAGAACACCTCGCCCCGCACCTCGATGAGCGAGGGCAGCGGGCGGTCGTCCGACGGGGTGAGCGTGACCGGGATGTCGTCGATGGTCCGCGCGTTGAGGGTCACGTCCTCCCCCGTTCGCCCGTCACCCCGGGTGGCGGCGCTGACCAGCTTCCCGTCCCGGTAGACCAGGTCCAGGGCCACGCCGTCGATCTTGACCTCGCACAGGAACGGCAGCCGGTCCTCCGGCACGCCCGCCTGCTCGACGGCGGAGGCCACCCAGTCACGCAGCTCCTCCTCGGAGAACACGTTGTCCAGGCTGGTCATCCGCTCGAGGTGCTCGACCGGGGCGAAATCCGTCGAGAAGCCACCGCCGACAAGTTGGGTCGGCGAATCGGCGCTCCGCAGCCCCGGGTGCTTCAGCTCGAGCGCCTGCAACTCGTCGAAGAGCCGATCGAACTCGGCGTCGGAGACGATGGGCGCGTCCTTGACGTAGTAGCGGAACTGGTGATCGCGGACCGTCTCCGCGAGCTCGGTCCACTCCTGCCGCACCTCGGGCGGGATGTCCCCCGTGCCGACGGGCTGACTGTTGTCATCGGGAAGGCTCACGAGGACAGGGTAATGCCGGGCGGGGCCTCGATGTCGGAGCGCTGCCCTACGGTGAGCCCATGACAACCCACACACAGCCACCCCTCGCCATCGACCGGAACCGACTGCTCGCGTTCGACCTCGAGACCACGGGCCCGGACCCCCGGACCGCCCACGTCGTCTCCTCCGCCCTCATCGCGATAGACGGGCAGCACAAGAAGGAACGGAACTGGCTCGCCGACCCGGGCATAGAGATTCCCGAGGGGGCGACGGCGGTCCACGGCATCACCACGGCCCATGCCCGCGAGAACGGCCGCCCCCACGCCGAGGTCATCGCCGAGACGGTGGCCGCCATCCGCCGGGGATGGGGCGAGGGACGCACGCTGGTGGTGTTCAACGCCTGTTATGACCTGACGATCCTGCGACGGTGGGACCCGTCGTTCGAGATCCTCGGTCCCGTGATCGACCCGTACGTCGTGGACCGCGCGGTGGATCCCTACCGGAAGGGCAAGCGGACGCTCGAGGCCCTGTGCGGTCTACACGGGGTACGACTCGACAGCGCCCACGAGGCCGCGGCGGATGCGCTCGCCGCCGCCCGGCTGGCGTGGAAGATGCTCGGCGGACAGCCGGAACTGTCGGGTCCGGACTGGCGGGAGGTCAATGCGCGCCAGGCGAGCTGGCACGAGACGCGCCAGCGGGACTTCGTCGCGTACCTCGAGCGGTCCGGCAAGGACTCGTCCGACGTCAACACCCTCTGGCCGATGGCGGTGCTGTAGCGCCGCGTTCTCTGTTACTCCGCGTTCTCTGTTACTCCGCGTCGTCTGTTACTCCGCCACCCGCGGGGTGGTCTCGGCCACCAGACGGGCGCCCCGGAGGGCGGCCGCGGCACGGTCCTCACCGGTCGAGGTCTCCTCGGCGGTGGGCGTGAGGACGACGCGGTCCAGGCTCGAGTACCTGGGCGCGCTCAGTCGGTCGAGCAGGGCCAGCAGCCCCACTGCGGTGTCCTCGGCCTCCGCCACGGTGCGTGGCGGCGGGCCGCCGCCGGGTAGACCCTCCAGGTGGAGGATCCCGCCGTTACCGAGGACCGTCCCGGCTGCATCCAGCGCGGCATGCGACCGGGCTGTGTGCAGCGGCGCGGTCGCCAGGCACACCCCGTCGAGAGGCGTCTCACCTCGCGGGGGGTCGCTGACGACCTCCCAGACCGGGGGCGCCCCAGGGTCGGAGGTGACCGGGAGCCGGATCAGGACCTCTGCGGCCCCGGCGTCGCGGAGCGCAGCGGCGAACCGGCAGAGCGACAGGGCGAGTTGATCAGGCGGGACGGCCGCGATCGGGTCGAGGCGGCTGGGCGAGCGGACCGTCCCGGCGGCGACATGCCAGAGCAGGGGTTCGTCCACCAGGATCCGTGCGCCCGCCCGTACCCGGCCCGCCAGCCGCACGGCGCGCGCACTC
>NZ_JAALDT010000492.1:0-2486 GCF_014144995.1 Dietzia sp. DQ11-71
CACCACGGCCACGGTGTGGGGGGCGGTCGCCGGCGTCGCGGTCGCGCTCCTCGCCGCCGGGATCGTCGGGCGTCGCATGCTCCGGTCGCTGGCGGAGGTGGGGGCCGCCACCACCGCGATAGCCGCCGGGGACTACACCCGCCGCATCACCCGTCCCCCCGAGCGGGAGATCGCGGCCCTGGCCGACGACGTGACGACGCTCGCCCGGACGATCGACCAGACCGAGGCGCGCCGGATGCGTCTCATCTCGGAAGTCGCACACGAGATGCGCACGCCGCTCACCGTGATCGACGGGTACGTGGAGGGCATCGCCGACGGCGTGTTCGGCGTGGAGGAGTTGCGTCACGTGCGTGCCGAGAGCGCCCGGCTCCGGCGCCTGTCCGAGGACCTGTCGACGCTGTCCAAGGGCACCGAGGGCCGCCTCGACCTCGCGCCGACGGAGACCGACCTGGCCGAACTGGTGCGCCTCACGGTCGAGCGGCTCCGGCCCCGGTTCGCCTCGACGGAGGTCGACCTGCGGGTGGAGTTGCCCGACGACGAAGTGCGCCTGACGGTCGACCCGGACCGCGTGGCGCAGGTCGTCGAGAACCTGGTGGTCAACGCACTGGCCGCCACCGAGCGCGGCCGGGTGACGGTCTCGGTGAGCGGCACCTCCGGCGGGGCGGAGATCACCGTCGCCGACACCGGCATCGGCCTGGACGACGACTCGGCCGAGCGCGTCTTCGAGCGGTTCCATCGCGGGCCCGGCGGACACGCCGGCGGATCCGGCCTCGGTCTGACCATCGGACGCCAACTGGCCCGGGCCCACGGGGGCGACCTCACAGTCGCCTCCCGGGGCCCGGGCCAGGGGTCCACCTTCGTGTTCAGCCTCGCTCGAACGCCGCCAGGTGCTTCTCCGATCCGTCCCTGAGGTGCTCGTACACCGCGTCCAGATCGGGTTGCTCGGTGGCCGCCATCGCGGCCTCGAGATCGGCGATGTCGCGTCGCTCGAGCTCGGCGCCCACCGCCAGCGCCTCGGACTTCGAGGTCAGGCCCCGCTCCAGCCAGTCGTCGTACAGCTCCTGGAGCTCCGGGTAGTCGTACACTCCCGGGGTGGAGCCGACCGACGGGTCGGGCAGGTCGTGGTTCGCGAGCAGGGTCGCCGTGGCCTCACCGTGCCGGGCTTCCGCAGCCGAGATGTTGTCGAACCGGCGGTCCGGCCACGCCTCGCCCAACGCCACGTACAGGTCGTGGGCGAGCCGCTCCTCCTCGCGCATCATCGACAGGGTCTCGGCCTCCTCGGCCGACAACGTACCGGCGGGCGCGGGGACCTCGAGCCCGTGGCCCTTCTCGCCACGCTGGCCCTTCTCGCCACGCTGGCCCTTCTCACCCTGCGGGGCCTGCTGGCCCGCTCCGCCCTGGCCCTGCCCGCCATGGCCCTGTCCGCCCTGGCCCTGCTGTCCGTGGTGCCCCTGGGGGCCTCCCGTCTGCTGCTGTGTCGCGACCGTCGCGACCCGGGTGTCCTCCGCGGGCCCGTCGGACCCGGCCAACGCGTAACCGCCGACCCCCGCCACCGCCAACGCGCCGACGGCCGCGACCGCGCCGATCGAACGACGGATCGTCCTGTTCGAGTTCGTCTTCATGATCCTCACCTCGTCCTGCCCCGCGGGGGGCCTCGTCTGCCGGTTCGTCCGACACCTCGATTCCACCGCCTCCGCATGAGGCACCCGAGAGGTCTCCGTGAGGATCCGGTGAAGATCGTCACCCACTTGCGTGCAGGTCTGCGACGTGCCATTCTTTGTCCACCGCGGGCACACCAGCCCGCTTCTGGTCGAACCGGAAACGGCACATCCGCCGACTGCGTTCGATTCCGCGGGAGCGATCCGTTCCGGCCACCCCATCTCACCCGGCGCCCTCACCACCAGGTCCGCGCCATTCCCGGGTAGCCGTCGTCGCCTCCACCCAACGCATCCGAGCACGGCTCGTCGTCTCGTCACCAGTGGACGTGGCGGCTGTGCAGCTCGCTTCCCGACCAGGAGGAATCCCCATGTCGCAGTACCGAAATCCCGCCATGAACAACGCGCCGACCGCGTTCTCGTACACGCCGACCGGCCGGGCCATCCCGCCGTCGTCGCCGCTGCGGACTCCGAACCGTCGCCCGGTCTCGCCGTCGTACACGCCCACCGGCCGCGTCGTCCTGTCGACGCCGGCCACCCGCGGCTCCGCCTGAGCGCGAGCCCACCGCACCGCTACTCGCGCGCGGCGCCCACCGTCCGGCCCACCGGCCGACAGTCGGGCGTCGTGCGCGAGGCGTCTCCCGGCTACAACCGGTCGGCGGCCACGAGACGGGTGGTCACCACCAGGGCTATCGCGCCACACGCGAGGATCCCGGTCGAGACGAACAGTTGCATCACCCCGGCCTCCCACGGACGGGCACCGCCGAGCACCATCCCGACGAACGCCCCGGGGATCGTGACCAACCCGATGGTGCGCGTCTGGTCCAGCGA
>NZ_JAALDT010000493.1:0-1781 GCF_014144995.1 Dietzia sp. DQ11-71
GGACCCACCCACGTCGGGCCCCGCCTCGCCCGGCGGGAGGCGGCGGTCGTCGGGCAACCAGCGCCAGCCCAGCACCAGCGCCAACGCGCCGAGCGGCACGTTGACCAGGAACATCGCGCGCCACCCGAGGTCATCGCCGAGGACCTCGATGAGCAACCCGCCGACCAGCGGCCCCGACGCGGTGGCGATGGAGACCGTCGTGGCCAGCGTGGCGAACGCGCGCGCCCGCGCCCCACCCCGGAAGTACTTCTGGATGAGGCCGAACGTCTGCGGGTTGAGCATCCCCGACCCCACGCCCTGGATGAGGCGCGCCAGGTTGAGCATCTCGATCGACTGGGCGAACCCGGCGACCACCGCACCGCCCACGAACACCGCCACGCCCGCCAGGAACAGGCGCTTGCGTCCGGTCGCATCGCCCAGCCGCCCCGACGGCACGAGTAGCAGCCCGAACGCCAGCGCGTACCCGGACACCACCCACTGCAATCCCCGCGAATCCGAGTCCAGGGCGGTGCCGATCACCGGCAGCGCCACGTTGATCACCGACAGCGCGAGCAGCGCCATGAACATCGGGACCATCAGGGTGGTGAGGACCCGGGCGGTGCTGACCGGCCGGGTCGTCGCGGGGGTCACGGGCGCATCGGTCACTTCCGCGATGGTATCCACGGCGGACGTCCCGGGCCCGAAGGTCACGGGCGCGCAACAACCCTGTCACGACCTACCCGTGCGCCGCCGCGGTCAGTAGCGTCGGGTCATGGCTGATGTCACCCGCACCGCAGAAGTCGATCCGATCCCCTTGACCGACCTCGCCGAGCTGGGCACCACCAGCGGCCGGGCCGTGTCGATCTTCCTGCCCACGGCCCGGGCCGGGGCAGAGGTCCGCGAGAACCCCATCCGCGCCAAGTCGCTCATCAAGGACGCCGAGACCCGACTCAAGGCGCACGGCGTGGCCCAGGAGGAGTCCGACGAGATCCTCGGCCCGCTGGTCGCCCTGTTGGAGGACGACGCGTACTGGCAGCGCCTGTCCGACGGTCTCGCGCTGTTCGCGTCGAAGGGGTTCTGGCGCGCGTACCGCCTGTCCACGGACGTCGCCGAGGCGGTCCACGTGAGCGACCGGTTCGCCGTCCGGCCGGTCGTGCCGGCCGCGGTCGGTGACGGCGAGTTCCTGGTCCTCGCGGGCAGCCAGAACAAGGTCCGCCTCCTCGAGGGCACCGCCTCGACTATCCGCGAGCTCGACCTGGGCTCGATCCCGTCCTCGATCGACGACATGGCCGGCGATATCCAGCCGCCCTCGCACCAGCAGCAGCGGTTCAGCGGGGCCGCCGGCGCCGGCCCCGGGGCGAACAGAGCCGGCGGGGGGATGGTGCACAGTCACGGCACGGGCGCCGAGGTCGGGGACGTGCAGCGGGAGAAGTTCCTGCGGCAGATCGCGAAGGGGCTGCAGGAGGCGCTGCGCCCGAACGATCGGCGGCCCGTCGTCCTGGCGGCGGTGACCGAGCATCTCCCGCAGTTCCGCGGGTACCTGAACTACGAACACCTGGTGGACGAGGTGGCCGCCGGCAACCCGGACGCCCTGTCGCCCGCCGAATTGCACGAGCGCGCGTGGGCGGTGGTCCGGCCGGCGATGCAACGGCAGTCCGACGCGGTCGCGGAACGCTTCGGTGACGCGATCGGCGCCGGTCGCGCACTGGCCGGTGGCGGGTCGGACATCCTGCACGCCGCCCGCGAGGGACGCGTCGACACGCTGCTGCTCACCCGTCGCCGCTGCACCGCCGAGCACGGCC
>NZ_JAALDT010000494.1:0-2842 GCF_014144995.1 Dietzia sp. DQ11-71
GCGCAACGCCGCGGCCCGTGGGACGTTCCCAACGGGTGGCGGATCGGCGGGCGCGCCGAGGTGTGGACCCGCCTGGACGCCGGCGCCGGGTCCGACGCGGTCACCGTGGGACTGCGGGGGACCCCCGACGACGCCGAGGTGACCATCACCGACGCCACGATCGGATCCACCGAGGCGCCCGAGGTCTCCTCCCGACATCGTGCGCGGGTCGCCCGGGACGGCGCCTCCCTCCGGCTGACCGTCGACGGCACCCAGCAGCGCTGGACCGTCGTGCGCTCGGCGGACCCCAAGGCCGCCGACACCTTCTGGGTGGCCGGCGACGGCGGGACCTGGGACCTGCGGATGCTCCCGCTCATCGACTCCCGGATCCACGACGCCGGGATGTCGGACGGCCAGATCGTCAGCCCCATGCCCGGTTCGGTGATCGCGTGCTTCGTCGCCGACGGCGACGAGGTCACCGCCGGACAGAACATCCTGGCCGTCGAGGCCATGAAGATGGAACACGCACTGCCCGCGCCGATCGACGGTGTGGTCCGCGTGCACGTCACCACCGGCGAGCAGGTGCCCGCCGACCACCTGCTCGCGACCGTCGAGCCCCACCCCTCCACCGAGGAATCCGAAGGAGAAGGCAATGCCTGAGTTGGAAGAGCACTACGCCGACCTGAAGTCGACGGTCGCGGACTTCGCCGACAAGGTGGTCGCCCCGGCCTCGGCCGAGCACGATCGCAACCACACCTTCCCCTACGAGGTCGTCGCCCAGATGGGCGACATGGGCCTGTTCGGTCTGCCGTTCCCCGAGGAGTTCGGCGGGATGGGCGGCGACTACTTCGCCCTGTCGCTCGCCCTGGAGGAGCTCGGCCGCGTCGACCAGTCGACCGCCATGACCCTCGAGGCCGGCGTGGGCCTGGGCGCCATGCCGATCTACCACTTCGGCAACGACGAGCAGCGCGCCACGTGGCTCCCGGACCTGGCCGCCGGTCGCACGCTCGCCGGCTTCGGCCTGACCGAGCCCGGCGCGGGCTCGGACGCCGGCGCCACCAAGACCACCGCAAAGCGTGACGGCGACGAGTGGGTGATCAACGGCAACAAGCAGTTCATCACCAACTCCGGCACCGACATCACCTCGCTGGTCACCGTCACCGCCGTGACCGGTGTCCGCGACAACGGCAAGAAGGCCATCTCGACGATCATCGTCCCGGCCGACACCCCCGGATTCACCGCGGAGCCCGCGTACGACAAGGTCGGGTGGAACTCCTCCGACACGCACCCGCTGACCTTCGCCGACGCCCGGGTGCCGGCGGAGAACCTCCTCGGCGAGGAGGGGCGCGGGTACGCGAACTTCCTGTCGATCCTCGACGAGGGACGCATCGCGATCGCCGCCGTGGCCACCGGTGCCGCGCAGGGGTGCGTCGACGAGTCCGTGAAGTACGCCCGTGAGCGCGAGTCCATGGGCCGCAAGATCGGCGAGTTCCAGGCCATCGCGTTCAAGATCGCCCGCATGGAGGCCCGCGCCCACACGGCGCGTTGCGCCTACTACGAGGCCGCGCGCCTCATGCTGGCCGGCAAGGAGTTCAAGAAGGAGGCCGCCATCGCCAAGATGATCGCCTCCGAGGCGGCCATGGACAACGCCCGCGACGCCACCCAGATCCACGGTGGCTACGGCTTCATGAACGAGTACCCGGTGGCGCGGCACTACCGCGACTCCAAGATCCTCGAGATCGGCGAGGGCACCACCGAGGTGCAGCTCATGCTCATCGCACGTGGTCTCGGATTATGAGTGATCAGGCTGTAACGATGTCCGAGCAGCGCAGAGAGGTCGTCCAGCGTGGCCTGTGGTTCGAGGAGTACGAGGTGGGGACCGCCTACCTCCACCGCCCCGGGCGCACGATGACCGAGACGGACAACGTCCTGTTCACCACGCTGACGATGAACACGCAGGCCCTGCACCTGGACGCGGCGTGGTCGGCCGAGCAGCCGGGCTTCGGCGGCGAGCGACTCATGAACTCGATGCACACGCTGTCGACGCTCGTGGGACTGTCGGTCGCCCAGCTCACCCAGGGCACGATCGTGGCGAACCTCGGCTTCTCCGAGGTCAGCTTCCCCAAGCCGGTCCTGCACGGTGACACGCTGTACGCGGAGACCGTGTGCACCGACAAGCGCGAGTCGAAGTCGCGGCCGGGCGAGGGCATCGTGACCCTCGAGCACATCGGCCGCAACCAGCACGGCGACATCGTGGCCAGGGCGGTCCGCAAGACGCTGGTCCGCAAGCGGCCGACGGAGTCGGGCCCGGGCGGGGAGGCCACGGCATGACCCCCGCACCCGCCTGGATCCCGCCCGGCCCGGCACTGTTGTTCTGCCCGGCCGACCGGCCGGAGCGCTACGGCAAGGCGGCGGACCGCGCGGACGTCGTGATCGTCGACCTCGAGGACGCCGTCGCACCGGCGGACCGCCCCGCGGCCCGTGAGGCGCTGCGGGCCTCGACACTCGATCCGGACCGGACGATCGTGCGGGTCAACCCGACCGGCACCGACGACCACGTGGCCGACCTCGAGGCCCTGGCCGACACGGACTACCGCTGCGTGATGCTGGCCAAGACCGAGTCCGCCGCGCAGGTCACGGATCTGCACTCGACGACCGGCGCCGCTGTGCTGGCGTTGGTCGAGACCCCGCTCGGGGTCGTCCGCGCGGAGGAGATCGCCGCCGCGCCCGGGTGCGCCGGGATGATGTGGGGCGCCGAGGACCTCCTGGCCGCGATGGGCGGATCGACCAGCCGGTTCTCCTCCGCCGAGGCCGGTGGCCCCCGCGAGGCGGGGGAGTACCGCGACGTGCCCCGTCACGCCCG
>NZ_JAALDT010000495.1:0-3094 GCF_014144995.1 Dietzia sp. DQ11-71
CGGCCCGCTCCCTGGCGGCTCCGATAAAGTTACACGGGAGTGTCGACGAAACCAAATCGGGCCTGTTTCCGCAGGTAGGTCGCTTTTTCACTGCATCGAGCCGCGTCGGTCCGTCCGGGGCGCCGTTGGGATCGCGCTACTGCCGCCACTGCGGGCTCTCGAGTAAGACCCGCTGTATCGCCCGCCGAGTCCATCGGCGTGTCGCCTGCCCTGCGGATGTCACGATGTACGCCCGACCGGGCGGTGGCCGGCGGTTTCTAAAGAACCCAGCCCGCCCGGTGGAATACGGCTCGTTCGGCGGAGGGGCGATGCTGGCCCCTTCCAACGGACCCTTCACCGTCGTCCTGCTGCGTGGATACTGGAGGGCTCTCGTCGGAACGGCCTCGCTAGGTGAACAAGCCAGCCGAGATGACCACACTGGGCCCCGCGCCCAAGGAGGAGTCCCAATCGGGAACCGGTGTAATCCGTGGCGCCCGACCCCCCGCTCGGGACGGGGTGTCAAAGGCGGACGCGTAACGCCACCTACGTAGCGGGCGGCTACTGACCCCACCCCCACTGGTCGCGGGTCTGTGCGGTCGTGGTGTCGCGACACCTCCCGCCCGGGTGGGAGTGTTCGCCGAGCGGTCGGATCTCGGCATGGTGGACGAAGTTCGATATCCGCGACCGGCGAGACCGTCTCGGCGACGCTGTGTCCCCAGTCGCACTGCGCCCTCTTCGAGGCGGCGGGGTTCGACCTTCGCTCGTGACGGTGGGCCTCGAGCTGCCAGCGCCGTTTCGCTGCACCGGTGTCGAACGGGTATGGCCGACATCGTCGATGACGAGCGACGTGCGGGGCCGTAGCTCACTCACCTCGGATTCGAGATGGCTCTCGGTCTGCGTCGCAGGAAACCCGGACTGCCATACGTCCGCGGTGTCGAACTGCACTGGGTAGCCACCGGCGTTCGCTCTGAGTCCGATCGCGACAGCCAATTGGGTCTTGCCGAATTCGCGTGTATCGGGGAGGACGAGGCAGGCGGCCTCGCCGAAGTTGGTCCTGTTCGCCCGATGCGCGAGCACGTCCCTGCGCAGGAGGGGTTGGGGGTCTACGCAGCGGTCCCCGACCACTTGGTCCGGGGGCGGGCGACGCGCGAGTACACGGCCGGATGCCGGAAGCTCCACGGTGGCGACTCGGCCCGATCCCTTGGCCACGGACAGGGAGATCAACTGCCCGTCAGCAGGGAATTACGTGTCCGCCTACAGGGAGATTGGCTTGGCCGCTAGCACTTGGGCACGCCGGCGGCGTAACCGACCTGGGAGAGCAGTCGACACGATCCGGGGTCCACCGGCACCGGACCGCAATCGAAGAACCGGTGCATTCGTGAGTTCTCGGGACAGAGGATCTCAGCCTTCCGGGCTGTAGCCATGCGGCCGACCTGGTCGGGCATGCGGGAGGTACTCGATCGGGGTGCCGGCGTCTCGCTTGAAGCAGAGCTGGTCGGCCGTCTGCGACCCGTTCCGCGGCATCGGCTGGTACCGCGTGAGGGATGTCCCGCGCGCGAATCTGCTCGTCGGTCTGAGTTGTACGCGTCTCCCGCGCGCCGACCACAGACATGCTGGGCCCAACCACACTGATCGACCGCGGACGATCTTCCGTGACAAGTACGTTTGACACATCGCGACCGACGACACACCAAATGCCGGGGGAGGCCAGAGACGGTTTCGGAACACCGAGGTCTGCCGATCTGGAGACCGGGCGTGCCCGCCCTGGAAGCCGCACTCGACGACTCCTGGGAGACCCGACTCGAGAGCGTGCAGGCATTCGTCCGATCACTTGCCACGACGATAGACGTAGAGATCTGAGAGAAACCAGCATTCTCCGCGGTGTCGGTTGCACCGCGAGGTGGTCTGCACTGCGACCGTTCATCCGACCGGTCGTGATCATGGACCGCGCTGCGCTCATTCATGACGCTGGCGCCGATGATGCCGTCGGGCGAGAACGATCCGCGGTCACCGGGATCCGGGTCACCCGTCTCGTCGGCCCCGTAGTCCCCCGATCCGAATGGGAGCCGCGACCGGGACGCCGACCACCGGCACACCCACCCCCAACCCATCACGAGGGTGGGGCCAAATCAAAACAGCACAGCGGGGCCAATTGGGCTTGACCCTTGTCATTCTCAGGAACACGGCTGATACGCACGTACCATCGCCATGGCCCTCGAACTGGACCTCGATTCGGCCGAGACAGCCCCCGTGCGATGCGATTGCTAGCCCGGTGAGCTCGCCGTCCTCGGTGCTGAAATGTGGACCGGCGACTGCCTTCGTCCGATCCTGCAATGACGATCCCACGCGCGTCCCGGGGGTTCAGCCCGCCGTCACCGACCGCTGATCATGAGTCCGCGTTCTGCGCCGAGGGCGAGGGCACCGTCACGCTGCCGCCCGAGATCGGCTCGGCGGGCGCCCTTCTGGTGGCGGAGAGGGAGTCGAGGATAGAGGCGGCGCCAACATCAGTCCCGGCGGAATCTACATCCACAAAAGCGGTCCCTGCGCTCCCGTCCAGCCCGGCATCGAGCAGGGGCTCGAGCAACGCACCACTGTCCGCCGACTTCCCCATCCCATGTCCAGTGGGCCGTTCGGGAAAAGGAACACCGTTGTCCCTCCGCGCCGATCGGATCCCCTCGATCTCGGAGTCGCGGACGCTTCCGATCCATGGTTCTCTGAGCAAATCTCCCCGATCGGGGTTTACGAGGGAGTGTCGTCAGGGCCCCCCGGTTCGGCGAGGTGCCACGCTCGATCGATAAGTAGCGACCTCGCCGACGCCCTCTGGTGCCCCGGGCCATCCCTGCATGGAACAACTGCCTACTGCCGGATCCTCGCCAGGCGACGGTGCGACGAACCGCAAAGCGCCCAGCCTTGGCGGACATCAAGCACGGATAGTCGTTCAGACGCCTCCGGTAGTAGAGCAACCGCGGGAAATGAACACGATCTCTGAGGCGTCGCTCGGAGGCCAGGACAGTGTCCGTTCTTCGACCGCACCGCCAGTTGGAGACGAACCCCTGCATCCGGCGATTAGTGGCGGCCGGTGAATGTTCCGGGGACGTCGGATGAGTATCCGAAT